>DASRRN010000001.1:0-3245 GCA_035695685.1 Acidobacteriaceae bacterium
TCCATCAGGACGAGATCGATCGGCTGCCCGGTTTGCGAAGCACGCGCCAGCGCTGATAGAGCCTCCTCGCCGGAAGAGACTGCCCTGGCTTGGAAGCCGTTCGCGTCCAGCATTGCCATCAACATATGTCGGGTATTCTCACTGTCGTCCACAATAAGGATAGATTTTTGCCGTAGAGGGTTGGAACTGGCGGAAGGTGATAACTCCATGTCTCTCCCAATACCGAACCGGGCAGTAACGCGAAACGTACTTCCTTTGCCGGGTTCGCTTTGCACCGTGATCTCTCCCTTCATCAACTCGCAGAGTTGCTTGCAAATGGCGAGCCCCAGGCCCGTGCCGCCATATTTGCGCGTAAACGAGGCATCTCCCTGATGGAAAGATCGGAAGAGGTTCGCGACCTGCTCCGGACCCATACCGATTCCGGTATCGGAAACCGACATGTTTAGACGCAGATCCGTAGCGGTGATGTCTTCCGCTTCCACACGAATCGTGATCTCGCCAAAGTCGGTGAATTTGATTGCATTGTTGACCAGGTTGATCAGAATCTGCCCCAGCCTCAACGGATCCCCAACCAAATACGCTGGAGCATTTTCTGCCACTGAGGAGACCAGGGCAACGCCCTTGTCCTGCGCCTTCTGCCCGACGACGTCAAGAACACTGCGCAGAACATCCTCGAGCGAGAAGGAAATAACCTCTAACTCCAGCTTGCCGGCTTCGATCTTTGAGAAGTCGAGAATGTCGTTCATGATGCTCAGCAGCGAATCCGCGGCATTACCGATCTTGGTTAAATAGTCGAGCAGCTTTGGGCTTGGGTCCGCCCGCCGGGCAAGATACGTCATGCCCAGAATGGCATTCATGGGCGTGCGGATCTCATGGCTCATGTTGGCCAGGAAATCCGACTTCGTCTGGTTGGACTCTTTGGCGATCTCCAGTGCCCGCCACGATTTCTCGTTCGCCTGGATGAGTTCGGTGACATCCCAGTCGGTGCCCACCATCCTTAGCGCCCGGCCCTTCTCGTCCCGCTTAACCTGGCCGGCACTGCGTATGTGGTGGACGCTTTTGTCGTCCCAAACCACGCGGAACATCGTGTCAAACGGCTTGATGCCCTCAATGCAATCTTGCAGGGCTTGCTCGACAGCCCGGCGATCGTCGGGATGAATGCGGCTTGTCGGGGCATCCTGGCCAACCAGCCGGTCATTCCCCTCTGTCATGCCGTAGTGCCGGTACATCCAGGAGTTCCAGGTCGTCAGGTTGGTCGAGAGATCCGAACTCCATATCCCAATGCCGCTATATTCCGCAGCCAGCGCGGCTCGTTCGTTGGCCTCCAGCAGTGCTGCCTGCTCGGCAACCCGCAGGGTTACGTCCTGGATGGCGCCTACCATACGGATAGGCTTGCCGTCTTCGCACTCCACTGAGCCGGTCACTCGCACCCAGATGGATTGGCCATCAGCTCGGGTCATGGGCAGATCCACGGCGAAATCACCCCGATCGGCGATGGCTTTCTCGATGGCGTCTCTGATGACTACCCCAGCCTCGGGTTGGAAGAGAAGGTCGATGCCCTCTTCGAACGCAGAACGGTATCCGGATGGCAGCCCGACCAGACGAATGGCTTCGTCAGTCCAGAAGAGTTCGTTGGTGACCAGGTTAATTTCCCAACCGCCTACGCGCGCGATCCTTCCCGTTCGGTCCAGTACTTCCTGGGTCCTGCGGTGGGCCCGCTCTTGTTCCTTGCGCACCGTGATGTCTCGCACCAGGCCGACAAACATGCGTTGGCCGCTGAAGGAAAAATCGGTGACCGTTAGTTCCATGGGAAAGACGCGGCCGCTGCTGTTGAGGCCCTCTAACTCGCGCCCGACACCGATTGTCCTCGTCGACGCCCCGGGTTGATAACGGGCCAGGTGGCCGTCGTGGCTGCTCCGATCCGGCTCGGGCATAAGCATCTTGATGTTCCGCCCCACCACATCCGCGACCTGGTATCCAAAAATATTTACCGCTGCGAGGTTGACGGAGGCAATCGTTCCCGTGCCATCGATAGTAATAATGCCGTCCAGGACGTTGTCGAGAATCGCTTGAAGCCTCGCCTCAGCATTCTTGAGATTGTTTTGGATCCGGACACTTTCCGTCACATTCGATGCGAACTTGACCACTTTCGTGGGCACCCCGTCCGGCCCCAGGATCGGGTTGTAACTGGCTTCTATCCAGATTGCGTTGCCCTGCTTATCGATACGAGCGAATTGCCCGGCCTGATAGTGGCCGGCTCTCAATTCGTCCCAAAATTCTCGGTACTCGACGCTCTGCTTGTATTCCTCGGTGACGAATACGCTGTGGTGTTTACCTATTAATTCAGCGTCCTGATAACCGAACGCACGCAGATAGTTACCGTTGGCCTTGATGATCGTTCCATCCATCCGAAATTCGATCATCATCTGCGACTGATTGATCGCTTCAATCTGTCCCCGGTAATTAACTCCTTCACTTTCGGTCTCCCGCTGTGCGCTCTCAAGGGAGTCGAGGAGGTGCAGAATGCTGCCTGCAAGCTCAGGTGTAGCCGAGGCGAACAGGGCCGCCATCGAAACCGATACCGCTGCGCACGCTACCTTGAACGCAGCAGCCAGCGGATAGACCGGCCACCATATGGTAACGATCTCCATTCCATGAGTAATGCCGCATGCCAGGATGAACGAACCGAATCCGATAAAGATCCAGAGATACGGATGAAGCACCGCGATATGCCGCACTTTCGCGGCCAACCAGAAGAGGCACCCGAATAGTAGGGCGTAAGAGACGGCGATAAGGCCGTCCGCCACTGCATTCGTCCAGACCAGGCCCGGCTTTGCGAGGTAACAGTAGCGGTGCGGCAGGTAGTCCGCCGAGAACAGTGGCGACAGTGCAGCCGGTCGCACCAGGGCGAGAATCCCAAGGGCGCCAGCGACTCCGAAGCCGATCCGTTTCCTCAATGCGTAACCGTCTGTGGGGAAAGACACTTGTTCTGTTTAGCGGCAGGGCAGGTGGGCGCAAATATTAGCCTCCTGAGGGATTGACAAAACGAAAATCGCGCCCCATGAAATTCATCTACGAAGCTTTTCGTTGACAACTACGAAGTACTTCGTATATGGTTCTTTCCATGAAGATAAGCAAGAGTCATTTACCCAAGCCGACCGAGGGAGAACTGGAACTCCTTCGCGTGCTGTGGGTCAAAGGTTCGGCAACGGTTCGCGAGCTCCATGAAGCGGTAAGCCAGGAAC
>DASRRN010000002.1:0-4152 GCA_035695685.1 Acidobacteriaceae bacterium
GCTGTTCGATCTGGATGCGCCCGAACGTTTCCAATATCCAGCGCCCCGTTGCCATGATGTTCTCTTGCCTCCAGTGCCGAAATTCACATTCTATTCAAACTAAATAGGAACGCAATGGGCCAGTAAAAGAATGCCATTGGAGGGCGAACGAAGCCACCCAGCATTCCCAAAAATAAGATTGAGTAATATGTCTTGTCATATCTGGCTGGTGGAAATCAACAGATCACGAGATGAGGGGGATAACCAAGCCGACGAGGTCATGTTGATCAATGTATATCTCTTATTGAATCAAGGGTATACTGTGCTTGCAAATTTGTGGTGCTCCTGGGGTTGCCTGGCCGGCGAATTTTCCTGTTGGTCCGCGGCGTGCTCTTGTCCCCCGAGAGAGGTCTCTTTTTCTTTCGCCCCGACGCGATGCTCAAGACGTTTCAAATTCGGGTGGCCGTGGTTCTTCTCGCCGGGTTTACTTTGGCGGCTGCGGTGCTTGCCGCCCTGAATTTTGTCAAAGAAAGCTCTTATTCCCAGCCCACTGATTTGGTCATGTGGCAAGAAGCTCCCGGCGGTCTGGAAGCGAAGCGTGTGCTCAAAGACGGCCCTGGTGAGCGGGCGGGGATCAAGACCGGGGATTTACTCACTGCGGCGAATAACGCACCCATTAGCCGCATGGCTTCTTTGACGCGGCAATGGTCTGCCGCCGGCATCTACCGGCGCGTGGACTATCTCCTGGTCCGCTCGGGAGTTCCGATCCACGCGTTTGTCATTCTTGAACCCACAGACCGCAGCCGCTACCAGGGACTGCGGCTGATTGCGCTGGTTTACCTTTCGATTGGTCTTTACGTGCTATTCCGGCGCTGGACTGCTCCTCGCGCCACACATTTTTACGTTTTTTGTCTGGCTTCCTTTGTTCTTTACTCCTTTAACTACACAGGTAACCTCAATACCTTCGACTGGACCATCTACTGGGGCGGAATTGTGGCCCTTGCGCTGCAGCCTGCCCTCTTTCTGCACTTTGCCCTGGCTTTCCCGGAGGAGCGCCCAGCTCGCCGCAACTGGATCAATTCCCTCATCTACCTTCCCGGCCTAGCCCTGATCGGGCTGCAAGTGGTGGCTCAATGGCGCTGGGAGGCCACGGAACTGCTGAACACGCGCCTGGGCCAGCTCGGCATGGGATACCTGGCCCTCTACTACGTTCTGGCCGCCGTGGTTTTCCTACGCAACTATCTCCGCCAGGAGAACCCGCTTCGCCGCCAACAGCTAAAGTGGCTGACCCGTGGAACACTAATGACGGTCATCCCTTTGACGGTGCTGGACGTTATCCCCTATCTGTCCGGAGTGCCGGTGCCCGGCATTTTGGTCAAACTGGCGGCCCTTTCCCTTATCTTCCTGCCGCTGACCTTCAGCTGGGCGATTGTTCGCTACCGCTTGATGGATGTCGACCTGATCTTCAAGCGCGGCGTTACCTACACCTTGGCGACCGCTGCCCTGGTTGGCCTTTACTTCGGTGCAGTGGCAGTTGCGGCGGAGCTGGTGCATACCCGCCTGCCCAGCGCGGGCGCGTGGGGTCTGATCGCCGCGATTATCATCACGGCCCAGCTTTTCGACCCGCTCAAACGTGCCATTCAAGACCGGGTTGATCGCGTTTTCGACCACAAGCGCTACGACTATCGCCAAACCCTGATCACGTTCGGCCGAGGATTGAGCTCGCAGACTGATCTGGGCAGGCTGCTCACTTCCATCGTGGATCGCTTGTCGGAGACACTGCTGGTCGCCCGGGTGGCCATCTTTTTCCCTGATGTGGGCGGCGGCTATCGACTCATGGCCGGCCACGGCCTGCCGGCGCCACTGCTCGGGTCGGAAAGCAATCCGGGACTGGACTTTCTGAACTTCGATCAGCCTGACGCGGGCACCCACATCTTCCTGGAAAACCCGCAGCAGGTGCTTCACCTCACCCGTGAGGAGCGCAAGGCCGCGGCCTTGCTTGATCTGAACTATTACCTTCCCTGCCGCCTACAGCAGAAGACCATTGCCGTTATTGGCCTGGGGCGCACGACCCACGGAGACTTTCTCTCCAGCGAAGACGTGGAGTTGCTTGAGTCCATGGCCAGCTATATCGGAATCGCGATCCAGAACGCTCGTCTGTACGCCAGCCTGGAGCAGAAGATATCCGAATATGAGCGATTGAAAGAATTCAACGAGAACATCGTTGAATCCATCAATGTCGGCGTTTTCGCCGTTGATCTGGAGGAACGGGTCGAGAGCTGGAACGCACAGATGGAAGTGATGTATGCGATGTCGCGCCAGGAGGCAGTGGGCCAGTATCTGCGGGATATTCTGCCGGCAAACTTTGTGGCTGAATTCCTGCGTCTGAAGGATGAGCCCGGAGTCCACAATCTCTACCGCTTCCGGCTGCAGACCCGCAGCGGCGAGAACCGCTGCGCCAATGTGGCCATTGCGCCCCTGGTTTCGCGCAACTTCGAGGTGGTCGGCCGCATCATTATCGTCGATGACATTACCGAGCGCACGGAGCTGGAAGCACAGTTGGCGCAAGCCGACAAACTCTCCTCCATTGGTTTGCTGGCAGCCGGTGTGGCGCATGAGGTCAACACTCCCTTGGCCGTGATTTCGTCCTACACCCAGATGCTGGCCAAACAAGTGCGGGGAGATCAACGCGTAGCTCCGCTGCTGGACAAAATCACGCAGCAAACTTTCCGGGCTTCGGAAATTGTCAACGGTCTGCTTAATTTCTCCCGCACCGGTGCGGCCGAGTTCACGCCGATTGATCTAAACCTGATCATTGAGGAAACGCTGAAGCTTCTGGAACACCAGTTCCATGTCTCCCAGGTACATCTGCAAATGTCGCTCGAACAGGATCTACCGCCGATTCTGGGCAACTCCGGCAAGTTGCAGCAGGTGTTTCTCAATTTGTTTCTGAATGCCAAGGATGCGATGGCGGCCGGCGGCACGCTGCGAGTAGCCACTCAGGCAAATGGCCAAGTGGCGGTCGACGTTTCCGACACCGGCTCAGGAATTGCACTCGAACACGTGCAACGTATTTACGATCCCTTCTTTACCACCAAATCGACCGTGAGCGAGGGACAGCGCAGGGGCACAGGACTGGGGCTCGCTGTGAGTTATGGGATTATCCAGGAGCATGCGGGCAAGATCCAGGTAGAGAGCCAGGTGGGAAGCGGCACCACTTTCCATCTCGAATTTCCTATGGCAAGGAAACCTGCTCATGTCTGAGGCCGGCATTCTTATTGCAAACGGTAAAGCCAGCGTTTCGAGCCCGGAACCAGCAGCTCGCATCCTGATCATTGATGACGAAGCAGCCATTCGCGAATCACTCGAGACGCTCCTGGTGCTCGAAGGCTATGTCGTAGACCTCGCCCCTGAAGGACAGGCCGGCCTCAGATGCATCGATACCAGAAGCTATGACCTGGTCCTGCTGGACCTGGCGCTCCCGGGACAAAACGGCCTGGAGATTCTGGCGCGCATCCGGGAGCGACAACCCAACCTGCCGGTGATCATGATCACAGCCTACGGAACGGTCGGCAACGTGGTCGACGCCATGAATTGCGGGGCGCAGAATTTTGTCCAGAAGCCGTGGGACAACGAGAAACTGCTGGCCGACATTAGGGCGGCGACGGCCCGGCAACGCGCGGAAGAAGAGAACGTTCAGCTTAAGCGCGCGCTAAAGCAACGCTACAACTTTGAAAATATTGTCGGCAAAAGCGAGCCGATGCTGCGCATTTTCGACCTGGTGGCACAGGTGGCTCCCACCCGCTCCACCATCCTGATCCAGGGCGAAAGCGGGACCGGCAAGGAGCTGATCGCCAAGGCGCTACACGCCAATTCTTCCCGCCGGGACAAGCCGTTTGTGCCCGTCAACACCGGGGCCATGCCCAGCGATCTTCTCGAATCCACGCTTTTTGGCCACGTCAAGGGGGCGTTCACCTCCGCGGTTTCGGCCAAGAAAGGGCTCTTCGAAGTAGCTAACTTTGGCACGCTTTTCCTGGACGAGATCGGCACCATGGGGATGGATACGCAAGCCAAAGTGCTGCGCGTATTGCAGGACCGCCGCTTTATGCACCTCGGCGGAGTGCACGAGATCCAGGTGGATGTGCGCATACTTGCTGCCACCAACGTCGATCT
>DASRRN010000003.1:0-6015 GCA_035695685.1 Acidobacteriaceae bacterium
GCTTTGGGCCGACGTGCCAACCATTCCTCATGTTGAAGGTGAGCGAGGTTTTCGGCCACGGCAATGTTGATGAACTGGTTGAGCGAAACGCCTTCCTTCTGGGAGAAGTTCTCCGCTACCCGGCGCACGGAGGGCATGAGCCGGAGGGGAAACTTGCTCACCGCGACTTTCCTCTGACGCGCAGGCATAAACTTTATCTCCTCTTTCGGACTTTGCTCAATAGCTCGGCAGGCGTCAACACTTCCAGATGAGAGTGCTCTGCCGCTTCGCGAAAATGCTTCGTACTGTTGGTCACAAATGCGTCAGCGTGTCCGTTGATTGCCACATCCAAAGCCATATCGTCGTTTGCGTCCGGCGATAACGGACGATACTGAAAAGCAACAAACACCGGCTCGGCAATTGCCTCCAGCGCATCCAGAACCGATGCCGTCTCCGCTCGCGATTTGCCCGATACATGCAACTGTTCCGCACGTAGCGCCCCATCCCGATAACTCGCAGGCCAGATTGTAGTCCATGAGAGTTGTGAGTTCGCCGCGCAGCGCCAGCCGGACAGTTTCCGCTGCCGCTCCGGTGCTCGAACGAAGCGCGGCGGCGAGTCGTTGAAGGCTCTGCTTTTTGTAAAATTCGATAAAATTCGATGCTTTTGGCGTTTTTGAGACATGAACGGCCAATGCGTCGGTTTTCATTTTCTCGGAGAGCTCAGCGGCGCCGGGCAAAGGGGTTCTTTCTGATGGAGAAAGGGACCCTGGTGTCGGGAGCAACATAATCGGCCATGGGGACACGAGGCGCCGATGAGGTCGCCGGCGAGGGGTCCAAGGGGACGCCAAAGAAGCTGGGCTCGCTACGGACAAGAGTTGGTTCGGGGGTAGGGCCGGAAACGGGAGGTGCGTCGTTGGCCCAGCCGGGAGCGGATTGGGGCTCGGAGGCGGCTTCTTCCTGGGCAGGGGGTGAGGGCGGCTGGGGGTCGACGTTTTCCCCGGACTGCCGGTTACGAAGCCATTCGGCGGTATAGATTTGCGCGGTAACGGGTGGAGGGGCGGATTTGCTCTGGGCGGAAGCGGCACGGCGATCAGGGATCAGGCCTTCGATGGCGACGATCATGGAGAGGGCCTTGACCTGGCCGGTAATGGTGCCGCGGGTCATTTCGGGGCTCAGGTTGGCGATTTCCCAGAGGCGGTCCAGGACCTGGTCGCGACTCGGATTGAGCCGGCGCAGTCCCTCAGTATCCTGCTCGACGAGCTGTTGCTGCACGGCGGCCCGATGCTCAAGCATGTAAGCGCGGACACGAGGCTTGGACTTGGTGTAGGCGGCGGAATCAGGGTGAAGACCGACGGCTTCTGCGGCACGACGGTCGGTCATGGTTCCTGCGAGGACCAGGCGGGCAAACGCTATTTCCTGGTCAGTGATGGGGTCGCTGACTTTGTTCTTTGGCATAGATGGCTCCGTTCGGTAAGTTGGGAAGTTGCGAGTAGGCAGAGGTTTTCAGTGCGCAGCAAAAAATCCCACCGTGGCGGGATGCTGGATTCGCTGATTTGTGACGTGGATCGGGTGGGACACCGGACAGAGGTAAGACTGTCCTTCGCTCGCATGTAGGCCGGAATTGTCGGCAACTGCCCGGCTCCGAGGGGTTATGCGAGGACCCGCCTCCGGCCGAAATCATTTATGAGATAGATATACGTTAACAGGAGGAGTGACCCTCCGGCAATAGTGGTAGCGGGTACAGTCGAGGTCGTCGGAAGCCCATATCTGCCCCCGAAAATGAAGCGTTTGTGCGGAAACGAGATAAAGATCGCACCCCGGGGCCTTTAAGGGTGTGGGGGTTTACAAATTTAGTCGCGAAGGAACTGTTGAACTTCAGATCTGTCCAAATTAGCGGATCAACCATCTTTGGAGTGCAGTTAATTCACTGATTGCATGGACCTGGATTGGTTTCGAAAGGAATCAGGTTGGCCCTCGTGATCGCCTGTGGGAATTGGCGTGCGTTGCAGGTATACCCGGGAACGACGTCCTGGGTAATTCTTCAGTCGTCCCTGCGGGACTGGTCTTGCTGGGAACGTACACCCAGCACTGCGTGCTGGGCTATTTTCACCCGTCCCTTCGGGACTGGTCCCGCTACAACTTCATGGCTGGTCTCTTTTCAGCAAGCGCTGTCCAAATCAGCCGATTGAAAAATCTAATTTGGACAAGTCTTGTTGAACTTAGCCCAGGACGCTAGTCCTGGGTCTGGAGTCTTACATTTCAGCGAGGGCGGCAGGCAGCGGACCCTAGGCACCGTAGTTTGTGACAGGCCACAGTATGATCCGTGCCAGCCCCGGACTTCAGTCCGGGGTAGGCCCGACTTTAGTCGGGCCGCAAAGGCTGAGAAAGAATTGGGGTTTAGAGGGTGTGTGAGAACTCGCTTTTTGAAGGGTACGGCCTTTAGGCCGTACGTTTAGCAGTCAAGATGAATCGGCTTCAGCCGCTGAGGGCTGCTCAAGCGAACACAAAAGATGCCCTCAGGGGCTAAAGCCCGTCCTATCTTGGGTAGTTAACGTACGGGCTGAAGCCCATACCCTTCAAAACGGGAGTTCTCACACACCCTCTTTAGCCCCTGCAGCTCTACCAAATCAGCTGTTACGGTCCACTAGCACGGGCCGCTCCTTAGGCGACGGCTGCATCGGGCACCTTCACGGTGTCCGATGCGCCTACTTCGCGTAGCTGCGCACCCATTCGGTGATGGTGCGCACCGCAATTCCAGATGGTCCCTTGGCGATCCAGGGTTTCTGTTCCTCGGTCCACGCCATGCCTGCGATGTCCAGGTGAATCCAGGGCGTGTCTTCTGCAAATTCCTTGAGGAACATCGCGGCGGTGATCGCTCCTCCCCAGCGGCTTCCCCCAGTGTTCATGATGTCGGCGATGCTGGACTTAATCTGCTCCTTGTACTCTTCTTCGAGCGGCAACCGCCAGAACCGCTCACCCGAGATTTCCGTCGCGCCAGTGAAATGCCGGTAGGTTTCTTCGTCATTGGAGAAACAGCCTGCATTGACCATGCCCAGCGCAACCACGCAAGCGCCGGTAAGTGTAGCCGCATCGATCAGGTGGGTCGCGCCGAGCTTCCGGGCATAGGCCAGTCCATCCGCCAATACCAGCCGCCCCTCCGCGTCGGTGTTGATGATTTCAATACTTTTACCGGACATCGCAATCTGGACGTCTCCAGGCTTCATTGCCGTTCCTGAAGGCATGTTTTCAGCGGCGCAAACAATGCCGATCACCCGGACCGTTGGCTTCAATTGCGCAATGGCTTGCATCGCGCCAATCATCGCGGCTCCGCCGGCCATATCGTATTTCATCTTCTCCATGCCGTCCGCGGGCTTGATGGAGATGCCGCCGGTGTCGAAGGTAATGCCTTTTCCAACCAGGCCCAACACCGGAGCCGGCGGCGCGTTGTTCGGCTCGTAGGTCATCACAACCAGGGCGGGTGGTTCTTCGGAGCCCTTGGTGACGCCCCAAAATGCGCCCATTTTTAGTTCTTTCAACTTGTCTGCCCCGAAAACCTCACATTGCAGCCCAAATTGACGGCACATCTCTGCGGCCCTTTGACCCAACACTGTGGGCGTCATTACGTTGCTTGGCTCATTGACCAGGGTGCGGGTAAAGTTCTGCGCCTCACCCAGGATCACGCCTTCTTGCAGAGCCGCTTTGATGACAGCCTCCTTGGCCCCGCTGCCGCCAAGCACGCTGAGTTGCTCGATGCTCTGATCTTTGCGGTCTGAACGATAGGTATCGGGATCGAAATCGCCGATATACGCGCCTTCAACCAGCGCTCTCGTGGCGGCGATGGGATCAAGTCCTTCGGGAATCGCTATCGTGAGCTCGCGCAGCTTGCGCGGCTTGGCGAACCGGACTGCTGCACCCGCCCCCTTGCGCACCTCAGCGGTCGTGAGCTTGCCCAGGCCCACCAACAGGATCCGCTCCGCTTTGAACCCGGCCGGGTTATGCAAAAGAACCGTCTCGCAGCTCCCCGCGGCAAATTCACCACTACTCAGGATCGCGGCGATCGCCTTCGATAACGGTCCGCTGGAAGTCAACAGCTTGATAACTGGCTTGGTCTGCTTCTTTTCCGTGGCATCGACAGCGAAGATTACCAGCAGCCCACTGCTGACGCGGTCAAGCTTAGCCGATATAAATTTTGTATGCATGCGTGGTTTCGAGTTTCCCTGATTCCGGTAAGCCGTTTTTATTGTTTGGTTTATGGCTACTTGTGCTGGCTGCGGACGATTGCTGCCCGAGCTTCGCGGTCGTCTTCACGCCGCCGCTCCGTCTCGCGCTTGTCCCAGTCCTGCTTGCCCTTTGCCACCGCCAGTTCGCACTTCACGCGGCCGTGGCGGAAATAAAGCCTGGTGGGAATGAGCGTTAAACCCTTTAGTTGCGTCTTCCCCATTAGCTTTTGCAGTTCCTGGCGATGGAGCAGGAGTTTTCGGGTACGCAGCGAGTCGTGGTTGGAAGAGTTTCCGTGCGAATAGGGGCCAATGTGCGCGTTCAGCAAATACGCTTCGCCGTCCTTAATGATTCCGTAAGCATCCTTGAGATTGGCTTTACCTTCGCGAATGGACTTAACTTCCGTGCCTCGGAGCGCGATCCCGGCTTCGAATTTGTCCAGCAGGAAGTAGTTATGTCCCGCAGCGCGGTTTACCGCAGCATCTCGCTCACCGGCGGCGACGGGCTCTCGGGGCTTTGTTTTTTGAGGAGATGGATGAGTGGTTTGATTCAGTTGCCGGGGCATACATTTGGTTACGAATCTTCATGCTAGCACGCGACTTGGAAGCGAAGGGCTGGGTTCCCCGGATGGTATACTCAGGCGACATTAGCAAAGAGAATTGCTGTTCTGTGCGTCTGCGGACACGTCGATTTCTCCCCAGCGGTTTCGCAATTGGTGTAGGCCGGAGCGAAGACCTTCTTGTGGTCCCGGCTTGCCGGGAGCACGCCCTCGCGGTCTGTGACGGGCCACAA
This sequence comes from Acidobacteriaceae bacterium, assembly GCA_035695685.1. Taxonomy (GTDB): domain Bacteria; phylum Acidobacteriota; class Terriglobia; order Terriglobales; family Acidobacteriaceae; genus PALSA-350. The sequence goes on from DASRRN010000003.1 coordinate 4,990, forward strand.
TTCTTGCGAAACGCTGTGCACACGCGTCTTGGCTATCTGGAGTGCGATGAATCGCCGTCAAAATAACTGGGCTCTGTCCTCTGCGTTCACCCTGCTCGTCCTGCTGAGCATTTGTTCTCTTGCAGCTTCCGGCCCCAAGGCAAAAACGCTGTATCAGCGCGGCCAGGCGGCTGAGGCCAAAGACGATCCGATAACGGCGTACGAAGACTACTATCAGGCCTTCCAGAAGGAACCCAAGAATCTTCGCTATAAGACGGCGTTTGAGCGCTTGCGCTTTGTGGCTGGATCCACGCACGTGGAACGAGGGGAAAAACTCCTCAACCAGGGTGACACCACCGGCGCGATGACCGAGTTCCTGCGTGCGCTCGAGATCGATCCCAGCAACGAGTTGGCCCACCAGGATATCCAGAAGGCAAGGGACAAGCTCGCTGCTTCTCCCAAGGCCAATCAGGAAACCTCGATTCCCGAGAATAAGGCAGAGGAACTCAGCGAGGTTGGCAGTCCAGTACAGCTCAAGCCCATCTCCAATGAACCGCTCACCTTGCATATGACCGAAGACAGCAAGGTGGTCTACTCGACCGTCGGCAAGGCGGCTGGGATCAACGTGCTCTTTGATCCGGAGTACACCTCCAAGCGCATCCAGGTGGATATCGCGAACGTATCTCTGCTGGACGCCCTGCGGATAGTCGGGACCGTCTCGGGTACGTTCTGGCACCCGGTCACTGCCAACACCATCTTCGTGGCCATGAACACACGCGCTAAGCGCCAGGAACTCGAAGAGGAGGCGGTGCAGACGTTTTACCTTGCCAACACCGCTCAGCAAAACGACCTGAACGACATTCAAACTGCTTTGCGCAATCTGCTGGTGAACGCCAAGCTCTATGGAGTACCGAGCCAAAGCGCGATCGTGATGCGGGCCACTCCGGACGAACTGCTGCTGGCGCAAAAACTGATCAACGACCTCGATAAGTCGCGTCCGGAAGTAGTTGTCGACGTGGCGTTACTGGAAGTGAACCGGGATAAGAC
>DASRRN010000004.1:0-4408 GCA_035695685.1 Acidobacteriaceae bacterium
GGCAGGGTTCAGTTTCGCCAGCAGCTTCACCGAGGTCTCGGCAGCGCTCCAGTCGGAAGTGAAATAAGCTGGTGGTCCATGCAATTCAGGATGCTGCAGGAAGTTGGCCTCGAAGAAGCTCTCTGGCTTGGTTGTGCAGAATGCGTCGCCAACGAGCAGTGTACGGTCGGCTTCACGGAAAAAGCTGACGTGCCCCGGTGTGTGGCCCGGCGTGTGCAGCACGGTCCATCCGGGCAGCTCCGATAGACTTTTCTGAGCGAGATCGTCTGGCATTCCGCGTAATCTTCTGCCAAGATCGACGGGCCCGCGAGGCAGCATGGGGGAAAGCAATGACATCACACCGCCACCCGCAGCCCAATTCGGTGGTGGATACTCTTTATGCCCTGTAAGGTAGGGAAGCTCCAGTGGATGCGCATAAATCGGCACATCCCACTCGTCCGCCATATCTTCCGCTGCACTCACGTGATCGAAGTGCCCATGCGTCAGCACTATCGCATTTGGAGGCTGTCCGAAGGTCGTCTCGGCCCAGCTTTTGATATGAGACGCGGAGTGAGGAACCGCGGCGTCGATCAACGTCCACGAGCCGTCGTTGTGTGCAACGCCGAACACGTTCACGAACATAATCTTTAATCCACTTAGCCCCGGCGCGATCGCCTCCATTGGAACAACCTGCTCTTCGGGAATTTCGATTTTGTCCACTGCTCACGCTCCTGGCGAAGTTAGATGCCATCCGGGTCACGACGGTTAATTGCGTTTCGCGTTCATAGAGCTGCTTACGGCATGAGAAACGATCTTTCCCCCCAACACCGCCTTTTTCTGCAAGTCGATGTCTTCGTAGCGAAGTTGGTCGGCATCACCGTATTCATAAAGCAATACTGCTTTCATTGGACACGCACTCCTGGTGTTGATTCGTAAGCACTCACAATCGAGGGTTCGCGCGGCATCTCGCCTTTCTTGTTGCCGCGCGGTTATCATGACCCGCCCGCGATGAGGAAAGCGCGGACGATCGCGCGTTTCGCCATATCGACCTTAAACTCATTGAACTTGTGAGGCTGCGCTTGGGAAAGGGCTTCGTCTGCAGCCAGCTTAAGGTTCTCCAGAATGAGTGGCTTGCCGATCAGCATCTGTTCCGCGCTTTGGGCGCGCCAGGGCTTATGGTCGACGCCACCCAAACTGAGCCTGGCGCGGGAGATATTGGGTCCATCGAATGCTACTGCAGCAGCGACGGAGACCAGTGCGAACGCATAGCTTGCTCGATCCCGCACTTTCAGATAACAGGAATGGCTGGAATAGGGGGACTTTGGTAAATCGATCGATAGGATCAATTCATCCGGCAACAGATTCGTATCAATCTGCGGTGTATTCCCCGCCAGCCGATGGAATTCATCGAAAACAATCTGGCGTTCTCTTCCATCTGGACCTCGTACGCGCACTCGCGCATCGAGCGCGTTGAGCGCCACACACATGTCCGATGGATATACACCCCCCACTTCTTGGATGAGGCGGATGGCACGGGACCGTGAGCCCCAGAATAATCTCCTGCGCCATGAAAAATCGCCCTGACCTCCAGAGATGACCTAGTTCTTCGGCGTCACCCGGAACAGACCACCTGTCCTGGAATCCTCGAGCATCCACAGCGCGCCATCAGGCGCGACCTCTACGTCCCGGATTCGGTGACCAACATCCCACCGTTCCGCAGGCTTGGCGCCGCCCTGACCATCGAAGGTAATGCGGTTGAGTGTCTCGCTGCCCAGTCCACTCACGAGGGCCGAGCCCTTCCACTGCGGGAACATCGCGCCGTTACAGAAGATGAGATTGCCTGGCGCGATGACCGGCGTCCAGTAAATGACAGGCTTGGTCAGATCAGCTCGCGTGTCCGGACTCGGTATCGGCACTCCATTGTAGTTGGTCGCGTAGGAGACCAGCGGCCAACCGTAGTTCTTGCCGGGCTCGATCAGGTTTAGCTCATCGCCGCCCTTGGGGCCATGTTCGATCTCCCACAACCGGCCGTCAGGGGCGAAGGCGAGACCATAGGGCGTACGGTGTCCGCTGCTCCAGGTCTCCGCCGGCGTCAGGTTGGGTCCGGGGAACGTATACGTTCTCAAGACTGGAGCAGTTTTCGCAGCTTCAGTATCCGCCGGTGGGTCAATCACGGGAACGCTGGCCGCGCCCTTCTTCCCAGACATCGGGTTGCCTCGAGCAGGCTTGCCATCCAACGTCAGGCGCAGGATTTTGCCGAGTGGCTGGTTAGGATCCTGAGCCGGCGTCATGCGCTGCCGATCGCCAACGGTAAGGAATAGATAATGGCCGTCCGGGGAAAAAGCTATTTGCGCACCGAACTGTCCGCCATTCCCCCTCTCGCCATCACGCCAGATCACCTTGAGCCCTTCGAGGCTCGCCGAATCCTGGCCCAGCGTGAGCCGGGCTCGTGCAAGGGCCAGGCTCGAACCACCCTCGCCCGGCTCCGAATAGGTGAGGTAGACGCTGTGATCCTTGGCATAGTGCGGCGAGAGAAAGACACCAAGCATGCCGCCTTGTCCCTTGTAAAGAACGGCTGGCACATTCGCGACGGGTGTCTTGGCTCCCTGCTGAGTTACCAACTCCATACCGCCGGGCTTCTCGGTGATCAGCATGCGCCCGTCGGGTAGGAAGGCAATCCGCCAGGGCAGATTGAGAGTCGCTACCTGGACCATGTTGAAAGGCAGGCCAGGCTCGGGCTTCTGCTCGCCTGCGTTGATCTGCGCATCTGCTTGGGTCGCCGCTAGAGCCAGACATAGTCCCGCGATTACTAACCGTTTCATCTAGTTTTCCCTCTCTCTGTATTGTTTGGTCCGGCGTTAGCAAACTTTTTGTTCTGTCCAGAGTGGTGGAAGGTCGACATGCTTCTGCCTCGTAGCTGTGTCTGTGTGCGGACGCATAAGGGCTCTCTTTTGTCGTTTACCGTAATCCCACTAAACTTGTGAATAGGCCAGAGGGTGCAGCACGAGGCTTGTTATGTTTGATACCGTTGGTGGGTCTAAGTTGAACCTCGAATCGGCAGAGAGCTTCTTCCAATCGGGATCGGCGGAAAACTTCTCCCAATCTGCCTCAAGCGAGGTCATATCAGGGAAACTCAGCATATAGGTAAGATTCGGCAGATTCGGTCCGATCAGTGTATCGGCATAAAAAACTCCCGTAGCGCCGGCCTTAGCGAAAAAGCCGAACTCGCCGTTATGAAACATCTCTACCTTTCGGACGTGATCCATATTTGTCGGCGACTGATACTGGCGAAGTTGATAGATGCGTTTCTCTTTGGTTGCCGCGGAGGCTGGCGGGGTCACCTTGGGATATCCTGGGAACGCCCGCAATAGGGAACTCTCGATGCGAATGTATGGCGGCGTGGCGCCAGGAGCGTCCCAGAACGGCGCAGCCGCCTTCATAAAAACATCGTCCCTCGCCAACTCAAGGTCAGCTGTGACTAATGTCTCCAACTTCGAACTTGGCATCAGCAGGTAATAAGACGGGCTATCTGGTCCGAAATAGACGGAGAACGCGCCGACTGGCCCAATGCCGAGCCGGTTCAGTGCCGGAATTAAAGCATCGGCAAAAAAAACATTGGTGAGCTTTACCCCGGGCCCGCTCGCCAGATGGTACCGGCGCAGATCCATGTACTCCGGCGCAGATTTGTCCGCAGTAGAGCCCACCTGAGCCGGCAAATTACCAGCAGCAGCGAGGGAGAGGGCAGAAGCAGCGAGAGAGCCAGAAAGAAAATTGCGACGATCCATGAAGTCTCCTTGAGTTTGGAAAACTTTAGTTCGAACCATTTAGTGGTGACACATACAAGCTCTTCGGCCGACTTTGGACAAGGCTGGTCATCAGAGAGGCTGCGGCGACGATGGCAGTGATGCATTTTCCGTATGCTTCGCTATTCATTCCACAGAACGTACTGTACTGTACAGTACATGATGAATAAGCCTGATTACAACTCTGAAGAGCCCACGATTCAGGGTGGTTGAAGCAATAGGTCGCATAAAATGTTGCTGGAACAGGGGATTCGAGCGGCGGACTGCATAAAATATTTTCCCCTGCCTTGGGGACGGAGAGATGAATGCCTAACAAGCGGTCGCGAGGAGAAGTTCGAAACAGCAAGCTTCAAAAAGTCGCAGCGGACTTGTTTCTGAAGCGCGGCTATGACGGTGTCACCATCGACAAGATCGTTGAGCTGGCTGGCGGTTCGAAGAGTACGGTTTACAGCGAATTTGGTGGGAAGTGTGGGCTGTTCATCCGCAGTATCGAAAACCTGTGCCGCGAGGCGAATAAACCGCTCACGAAGATTGACTACACAGGATTGAACCTCGAAGCGAGCCTGAAGAAACTCTCTTTTCAAATCCTGAAGCTCATCACCGCGAAACGGTCCGTGGAGCTTCAT
>DASRRN010000005.1:0-5917 GCA_035695685.1 Acidobacteriaceae bacterium
TTCGTGCGCGGTCTCTACCAGTTGCCGCGCCTGCTCGCCCGAGCTCAGGATCAGATCGACGATGACGTCAGGAGAAAATCGGCGCAGCTGACCGTCGTAATCGGAAAGCCGATTCCTGTCTCCCTGGATTTGTACAACCCCAGAGTCGGCAAGACCAGCATCGGAGCGACGGTGAAAAACCGCGACATCATGTCCGGAACTGAGCAATTCACTCACCAATGGTGAACCGATGAAGCCATTCCCGCCGATCACAAGGATTCTCATACAAGATTGGATGAACACCGGTGATGCTGCACTGAACTCCACTTACGAAGTGCGGAATACGCCGATCACTTCAAACATTCAATGCACACAGACAGTATGTCCGTACGGGCTCTACTTCGCCAGTAGTCTGCTCCAGCCGACTTCCGTGTAGCCCGTCATAGGCAGCGACCGGCGACGGCTAATCCGAATAAGGGTAAAGACATCAAACGCCTCAAGTTTCGTCTGAGCGTTGGATAGGGAATTTGTTGGAGGAAGCGGCGGGGACAATCGCAGCGCCCAATGACAAGTGGCCGAGATACGGAGGGTACATTGTCGACGATTGCCCCACGGCAACCATTCTTAGGAGGAAAGAAGCGCCTACTTCCCATCTTCATCCTTCGGAAGCACCAGCGCCACCAGCCCAAACTTCGTCTTCCCTGCTTCGGTGCCGTCAATCCCTACGATCCGGAACTGCTCTGGCGTCCCTGCCCGCAGCTCGACATCGATGTCGCTTCCATCTATGGTCATCCCCCCGCTCTTGTGGTCACCGCACGTCAGCCCGCTCTTCGTCACGGTTAACGAGCCGACCGGCTTCCCGTGGTTGCACTCCAGCACCTGGCCGTATTTCGCCAGCGGCCTCCTGTAAAACTCAAGCACTTGCTTCGGCGCGTCTGTCGTCACAAAGCTCACCGCCTGTACGTTGAAGTGAAAGCTGTTCAACACTAACCCTAAATCCGCCGACGACGAATCGCTGTCCTTGTCTTTGAACAGCATCGCCCCCGGATAAACCGGCAGTCCAATATCCTTCGCCGTCGCATGCGAATTGGCATGCACGTTCAGGTTAAAGTCAGAATTCTGCGCAAAGCACGCAAAAGCAACCGATACAGCACCCGCCAAGGCGATCGCCGGTATTACCGCATGAATAGATCGACGCATAGGATCCCTCGAGATCATATACGCTCGCAACGGCTGTTAGGTTCCCCCCTTAAATCCACCGACGCCGAAGCTTCCGCACGTGGCTCCCGGAGGTGTTGTCGCCAAACAGGAAGTAATCGGGTTATTTCCGGTTTGCCGTGACTCACCAGCAAGCGCAGAGGGGTCCAGGGTGCGCATATATGAAATGCCTTCTTTCCAGTAAGGCTGAAAACAAGCACCTCAGAGACCATGCTTGGCACAACCGTGGTTTACGCTTCGGGAAAGCCGTTCTCCTTAGAGTGGGAGGACTCCTGCGCCTCCGAGACGATCTGCAGGACATTCAGGAAGATCTTCATCGCGGATCGGTCGCGACTTCAAGCGCCCGGGATAGGCCTTGCCGATGCATAGTCCGGTGCATATCCTGAATGCCATGCGCACGTTTCCCCAGATCACGATTCTCGCGTTTTTGTGCTCGGTTGTTTTTGCCCAGACTGAAGCAAAGTTGCCAGCATTCGACGTCGCGTCGGTGAGGCCGAGCCAACTCACTCTCGGCCCGGACTACAACAATCAAATCACATTTGCGCGCTCTGGCCTCAACGCTAGGAACATCACGCTTAAACGCCTCATCGCCGAGGCCTGGAACATGCAGCTCAATCAGGTTCTTGGGCCAGGCTGGATCGATCATAACGAATACGACATAAACGCGCGAACAGCCGAAGGCACCACCAAAGAGCAGATGGCTCCCATGCTCAAAAACCTTCTCGCCGAGCGTTTTCAGTTAAGGGATCACATCGAAACGCGGGGAATGCGTGTGTGCGAATTGGTGATCGCCAAGAACGGCCAGAAAATATGGCCGATTACCGATGGAGCACCGGTTAAACCGATATCCGGATTTCACTTCCACGGTGATATGCGCCAGTTCGTTGATTTGCTTGCCGTGCAGCTCTCTATTCCGGCTACCCAGGACCCAACCGTACCCGCGAGAGCCGGCGGCCCTCCAATTGTGGTCCTCGACAGGACTGGCCTTGATGGCATCTTTGACTTCAGCGTCGACATTCATCCCGAGCTCGGCACGGACATGTTCACGGCGTGGCAGAGAGCTCTTGAAGACCAATTGGGTCTGAAAATCGAAAGCCGAAAAGGTGAAGTGGCAGTCGTGATCGTCGACGATGCGGCTAGGATCCCGACCGAAAACTGAGACCCGGTGTCTAATGCGGCCGGGTACCCAAAAGCCGCAATGGGTTAGATGTCCCGCCCGTCTGGGGATCATGGGACAACCTTCTCGCGATAGCCGGTGATGGCTTCCGTCGAAAAAGAAATGATTGACTGTTTGCATCCGCAAAGATAAGCCACCCAAGTTTCATTGGCGGTGAACTTCACCAGAGTGAATCCTCTGCCCCTGCGGTTTCCATCGCAAAACGGGCGATTGGCGCTTTTCCCTCGGTCCCAGGCGAATTAGTCGGCAAACAGGAACTAATCGGATTATTTCCGAATTTGCCCGTGATACAGACATAATTGCAACCTGGGTTCTAAGCCAGGATCACAAATGACCGATCCTAATGAAATTGTTGCCCTGCGTCTTCTTAAGCAGGCCGAGTGGTGCGAAAAACTAGGTTCGCGCCTCTACTCAACCCTATTGCGCGAAGCCGCGGAGGATATGCGGGCAGCCGGTGTATGCTGTGCGGTCCTGCACGGCCATCACGACGATCCACCTGACTCAGCGCTTGCTCTACGCTTCCTCGGAGCAGTCCACCGCCTCGTGCTGCAGGGCAAAGCACCGCAACTTGCTGCCTGTTATCCCTCGGCGGGTGGCGATAGCGATTGTGATGACCTCTGGCCACGGTTTCACGCCGTTGTGCAACAACACGTAGCAGCGCTACGGGAACTGGTTCATCGCCCCGTACAGACCAATGAAGTGGGCAGTTGCGCAGCCTTGCTGGGCGGATTTCTTGAGGTCGCGAGCCGCACCGGTCTCCCACTGCGCCTGCTGGAAGTCGGAGCCGCAGGGGGCCTGATCCTTCGCTGGGACCGATACCGCTACGAAGTGGGGCATGAAGGTTGGGGCGATCCCTACTCACCGGTGCACATTTCCGGCGTGTTTGGCGATGCATATCCGCGTTTCGACGTGTGGCCGAAGATTGTAGAGCGTCACGGCTGCGATGCTTCACCGGTTGACCTAGATACGGAGGAAGGCCGGCTAACGCTACAGTCATATGTGTGGCCGGATCAGATGGGCCGCTTGCGCCAGCTTTCGGCGGCCATCGATGTTGCACGCCATGTACCCGCCAACGTGGACCAAGCCAACGCCGCCGATTGGATCGAGGCTACGCTGGCCAATAGCGTTTCCGACGTAGCAACGGTGGTTTATCACTCCATTGTGTGGCAGTACTTGTCGGACGTGGAGCGCGCTCGCTTCAAGGGCGTGATGGCCGCAGCAGGGCAAGCCGCTACTCATGACAATCCGCTCGCCTGGCTTCGCTTCGAGCCAGCCGGTGACGTCGCCGAAGTTCGCTTGCAACTTTGGCCCGGCAGTAAAGACCGGCTGCTCGCCCGATCCGGCTTCCATGGGAAGCTGGTGCTTTGGCTAGGAGGCGAGGACTAAACATCGTCCAACACCGGATCGATTCCGAACGAGTAGTCGGCCAACAGGAAGTTGGGGTGTGAGGGAATCGGGGAACGAGTAAGTCCCGTATAGCCGGCGGCAAACAGGGCCTAATCGGATTATTTCCGAATTTGCCCGTCATCCACCCGCAATGCGGAAGTGCTGAGATTGCCTCCTATATGCTGGAAGGTCTTCTCTCACTGCACTGAAAAGGCCAAGAGCACATTTCCCGGCATGCCGCCCCATTGGCCATAACCGGAGTTGACGAAGATCATGCCATTAACCACTGCCGGACCGGCGCCATCTATCGAGCCCCCACGGGCCGGTTTGCCGTTTACCGTGGAAAAGTCGCGCGCGGTATCCGTATCCCATAGAACTCTGCCCGTGGATGCTGAATAAGCGCGCAGGTGGCCGTCGACCGAACCGGAGAAGACGACCCCTGGAATGGCGGTAACAGCGGCAGATTGCGCAGGCGAACAGTCCGTCCGGGAAGCAGCGCAGGGCGCCGCCGGCGTACTCCACACGATCTTGCCGGTTCGAGGATCAAGGGCGTCGAGTCCGCCTCCTTTGTGGGGATCCGGCACGAACCGGTACCCCTTAGGTGATTTCGTATCCGGAACTGCGCTGATTCCAAGATCGGAGATGGCCACATAGACCCTTTGCTCATCTGACGCCGAACCCCACTGGCTGCCTCCGAATATTCCTCCGTTGCCCACCCGCGTCTGCCAAAGCAGTTTGCCTTTTGCGTCGGGATCGAGGGCCCAAGCCATGCCGGACTTTTGCGCGAGCACCAGGGCTCGTTTGCCGGCACCCAGATTGAGGAGGATCGGCGGCTGGCCGAAGTCCTGGTCAGAGCCATGCGTCGCAGGGCAATTACCGGGTATAGGGATAGAGCATGCGTTGTTAAAGGCGTCGTTGCTGGTGAGCTGATGTGACCACAGGAGCTCGCCGGTTTTCAGATCCAGGGCAAGAACGGCGTCGCTCGTCGTGGTTGGCGGGTCCGAATAGTTGTCTCCCGTGGCAACGTAGAGCGCGCCCAGTTGCTCGTCGATGGTTGGGGTCGACCAGACGGCGGCTCCCGACGGGCCGTATTGCTGCGTGCCCGCGGGACTCACGCGCGTGGGCTTAGCGGGATCGCGGATGGTAAAGGTTTGCCACAACTTAACACCGTTGGCGGGGTTGAGGGCCACCACGCTGCCGCGAAATGTGCAGCACTGGTATTTGGGATCGCCGCCCAGTGCTTCTTCGAAAGAAGAAAATGCCTGGTATAGCACGCCGTGGTAATAGCGGGGCGTGGCCGTTGCCACAGTGGCGAAATGATCGACGGGGCGAACCTTCCAGATCAACTTACCCGTTTGCGCGTTAACCGCGTAGACATTTGCGGCGGTGTCAGAGAAGAATACGGCGGGTGTGCCGGTGGCGTCACCGAAGGCAGCCCCGCCGCGGATACCCGAAGCAGCGCGAAATCCCCAGAAGGTGCAGCCGGAATCGGCATCGAGTGCGTAGAGTGCTCCGGTGCTGGAACCGATAAACACGTATCGCCCGGAAACGGCAGGCTGCGACCGCGCGTTGGTGACGTCGCCAAGATTGAAAGCCCACTTGAGCTTGAGTCTGCCCAGATCGGCGGCGGCAAGATCGGCGGAGGCGGCGTCCTGGAAGCGTGTATTGGTAATCTTTGGGCTCCAGCCATTCCATGCAGGGGTGTTTGCGCCAGCCGAAAACGCCGGTTGATCTTTACACGTGGGCGTCAAGTCGAGAGCGGTGGCCGTGCGGGCGCCGCCGGTGGGCGCAATATACCTGATCAGGGCGAAGAGTTGCGCGCTCGAGAGGCCTTCTGCCTGAGTCTTCATGGCGCCCTGCGTCAGGGCCAGGTAAATGGCTTCGCTGCTCATGGCCTTTATCGTGCTGAACGATGGAACGCGCGGCGCGGGCGTAGCATGGCAGGACGCGCAACGCTGGTTATAAATCGCGGCGCCATCTTGAGCCCACAGCGTCGAGGTGATCAGTGCGCACAGGAACACGTATCGCATGGCATTTCCTCTCGAGTTTTCGAATCCGGTCCGCTAAATGAAATCGCGCTTCCTGGATTGGAAGAACAACGCAAGACCCACGATGAACGCGATTGATCCAAGCTCCGCGGAAAGGACGATGAAAACC
>DASRRN010000006.1:0-14733 GCA_035695685.1 Acidobacteriaceae bacterium
CTCGAAGCTGTAGGTATTGTCCGCGTTGTTACTCCAGGCGAAGCTGCCCCCGACGCCGGGCCCCAGCCAATGATCCTTCTTACCAAAGGACACCTCGTGCCCCCAGAGATGGTAAGACGCATAGGCCTCAAGCAGGCGGAAATCGTTGACAGCGAAAATCGGGCCGAGGGGAATTGTGTCCTGGATGGGATTGGATGCGACAGGGATGAGGTCGACTTGTGCGGAGAGATACGTGAAGAGTACAGGGTTGTAACCGAGCGCGCTCGGCGCGTGTTGATATTCCCCCCGCACGTAGAGAGAGAAGCGTCCTGACTCGGCGCGGCCGCTCGCGCCGCTCACGTGGTTGACGCCGGCCGCGTACGGACGCCCGTAATCGTTCAAGATCGTCTGTCCAAGATGATAGCTATCGCGCAGGGGGGTATCGGTGATGCCCTCGAAGCGCGTATAAACTGTGTCCAGCTCGGCACGTGCTTTGCGCTCCCCTTGGTCCGGAGACAGTTCGGCGGCAACTGCCGCCAGGATCGCCCTGGCCTCCTGGTTCCCCGCGCCCTTGCTGGCTTGTATCTCGGCACTACTGGTTTCGAGCATGTGGGCCACACTAAGACGTGTCCACGGCCTTAGGCCCAGAAATCCGGTCTCCAGATAGCCGAGCCCCTGCAGCCTTTGGAGCGCAGGATATATCCAGCTATCCACCGGAATGTAGGTGGAGCCCAGATTCTGATCAGCGGGCGGCTGGGGAGAGCGATGTGCCGCCGATGCGAACGAGGAGTTCCAGGCAATGGATAGCGAAAGGCATAGTACGCCTAAGCGGCCCAGGAAGGCGGGTTTCATTGGAACGTTAAATCCTCAGATCTCGGTCGGCTGGTCCATCACGCATGGTTCGGGCAAGCATGGTTCGGGCGAGTATGCTTCGGACGAGGATGGCCTCTTCTAAGGCACCGGAAAACCGCGCTAATCATGGGCGTTGGCCAGCGCCCTATCGAGAATGTAACGTTGCGAAACCGGATGCGTTTCGGCCGGCATCTCCACCTTGCCGTCTGCCGGCTGCCATTGATATTGGGGAACGATCTCTTTCACTTCGGCGCGGATGCGATCAGCCACACCGGCGACGCTTTCCGCACGCAACACTTCCAAATGGGCCAGCAACTGCGGCCAGGAAAGAAACTGCCCCTGCGTGCGAAGCACCTTTTGTGCAGGCGTGCTCAGCCTCCGTTCGAAGTCATAAAAGAGTTCCTCAAATAATTTCTCTCCTTCACGCAGGCCTGTGAACACGATTTCTACTTCTTCCGCCGGGATCCCGGATAGTTGAATGAGCGTCTTCGCCATGTCTAATATCCGGATGGGCTTACCCATATCTAAAACCAGGATGTCCCGCTCGTTACCGATAGCAAAGGCTTGTAAGACCAGGGACACCGCTTCTGGAATGGTCATAAAGTACCGGGTAATGTCCGGATGGGTCACGGTGATTTGGCGTTTAGATTTGATTTGCTCCTGGAACAGCGGAATCACGCTGCCCTGAGAACCAAGCACGTTACCGAACCGGACAGAAAGACAACGCATTTGACCGGAAGGTCGAGCGGCCACGATCAGTTCACCGATCCGCTTGGTACAGCCCATGAAGCTGGTCGGGGTTACAGCCTTGTCTGAGGAGATAAGCAGGAAGTCTTCGCAACCGCACTGGTCGGCGACTTCCATCAAGGAAAGCAGTCCGAAGACGTTGTTCCTCACTGCCTCTTGAAGGTTCTGTTCCATGAGAGGAACGTGTTTGTAGGCCGCGGCGTGAAAAATCGCGCGGACATCATGTTCCTCGATAATGTGGCGCATGCGCGCACGCTCGGTAATGTCGGCAACGCAATACACCTTCTGTACGCTCGAATGGGAAGTGGCATGTTGCAGGTAGAAAAGCGGAGTCTCTGCCTGGTCGACGCAAACCAGCTTGGCCGGGCCGTAACTCAGTAGCTGATGGCAGAGCTCGGAACCGATAGAACCGGCAGCGCCGGTCACCATAATGACGCGTCCCGCAATTTTGCACTTTACGGAATCAAGATTCAGCTGGACAGGGTCGCGTCCTAATAAGTCCTGCAAATTGACTTCGCGCATCTGGTCGACGGTCACCGTGCCGAGGATCAGGTCCGCCAGTCCGGGGACGGTGCGAAAGCGAACTTCGGTCCGATGGCAAACTTCTGTGATGCGGCGCATCTGCTCGCTGGTCGCGGAAGGAATGGCAATCATGACTTCATCCGCGCCGTAATGGTGCACCACGTCGGGCAGGTCGGCGATGGAGCCCGCAACCCGGATCCCGTTAAGGGTCACACTGGCTTTGGCTGGGTCATCGTCTACCAGCGCGACCGCGGTGTATCCGCTGCGCGGCAATTCCCGCAGCAACATGGCAGCACCGCAGCCGGCTCCGATCACGACCACAGATTTCCTCGTCTGCCCATGGGCACGCCTCTCCGATCGTTGCATCCACACGCGGGACAGGATCCTTACGCCCCCTAGCGCCAGACCGGTCAGGATGGCTTCCAGAAAATAGAAGGAGATAGGGAGAGAACCCAGTATCCATCGCTCCACAATCAGGAAGGCGAGCGATCCGAGCGTGACGGCTTTGGTAACATCCAGCGCATCGCTGATGCCGGTGTAACGCCAATATCCATGGAATAGATGAAAGCGTGCCAAAGCAGCGACCCGCAGCAACACCAACAGGGGCAGTGCGCGCAGAAAGAGCGTGGGTTGGGGAAAGGTAAAGTCAAACCGCAGCAACCATGCCACAGTGGCCGATAAGACGATAAGGATGAGCTCGAGGAGAAAAATGACCCAGGGGCGCTGCTTCTCTAGCATGGTCTGTTGCCTCTGCCGGTTTAGAACAATAGGATGGTTTCGAGAAATGACGGGCGGACCCTACTTGTGAGAGACCATATCTTCGGCTCTCTTCGGCCTGTGATTCGGGGCGAATGGCCGTATGGAAAAGAGAGTGTACCTAACCTGCGGGCGCTATCGGCTCAGTGCCGTATGCCTTCCGCTCGTATCACCTGAAGGACGGTAACGCAGAGGATCTGAAGGTCGAACGCGAACGATCTTCGCTGCAGGTATTCATAGTCAAATCGCACCTTCTCCGGGATGGGGAGCTCATCACGACCGTTCACCTGCGCCCATCCGGTAAGGCCGGGTACCAGACGATGAATGCCATGCTCGGTGCGCAGCTCGATCAGGTCCTGCTGATTGAACAAGGCCGGGCGCGGGCCCGCGAAGCTCAAGTCTCCGGCCAGAATGCTGAACAACTGCGGCAGCTCGTCCAGGCTGGTCTTACGCAGCAGGCAGCCGATGGGAGTCAGGTAACGCTCCGGATTGGACAAGAGGTGAGTTGGGACTTGGGGAGTATCGATGCGCATGCTGCGAAACTTCGGCATGCGAAAGATGCGGTTGTCTCTGCCTACGCGGTTCGACCAGTGAAGCGCCGGCCCTTTGGACGTGGCACGGATAAGAATCGGCAAGAGGATGAGCAACGGCAACGCGAGCGGCAAGAGCAGGCATGCCAGCACAAGATCGAAGACTCGCTTGTTCCAAGACACCGGAAATCTCCGAAGCGCCGGTCTGGCCGCTGTTGTCAAATGCTCGCCTTGAGGGCGCAGGGGGAACGGCGGATCGGCTCCCTTCTATTTCGTGGCCAGGTTGAGAAACCACTCTGCCGTGCGACTCAATCCCCAGGAAAGGGTGGTGGGCGCGCACCAGCTAAGGGAGTCTTTTGCCTTCTGCGTATCTACCACGAGCGACGAGCAAAGACGCTGCGTCGCCGACCTGCGGCCCAATATGGTTGCGGCCAAATGCAAGGCCGCTTCGGGGCAGGGAAGAATGCGCGATTTGCAATGCAAGGCTTCGGCCATCTGGCGCAGCAGGTCGGGTGTTGAAATATCGTGCTGATCACTGACCAGGAAACGACTATTGGCTGCTGCCGGATGATCCACAAGCAGACAAACAAAGTCACTCAGATTGAAAACACTTACCAGGCTTCTCCGGTTATGGAGACTGCCCAGCGGCAACGGTAAACGACGAAACACTGACCGCAAAAGGGTAAGAAAGTTTCCTCGCACCCCGGGACCGTATACCAGGGGCGGTCTGACGACGACCCATTGCATAGTAGTTCCGGCTGCAATCTGTCGCAGTCGCTCTTCGGCCTCCCACTTCGACTGCCCATAGGGGTCGGAGTAACCAGGCGGGTCGTCCGCGCGAAAGGGATGGCCGTTGGTAGCCTCGCCGTTTACCTTGATCGAGCTCATGTAGATGAACCGCTTTACCCCTTCTTGTGCGGCAAGCGACGCCAGAGTTTCCGTGCCGCCTACATTCACTTTGCGGAACTCGTCCAGGGGATTGGCTACGGTCTCGCGCATGACATGCGCCCGGCCAGCGAGATGGATCACCGCATCTGCGCTCGAAAAGACGCGGGCCAGATCGGCATCGCCGCCCACCGAGGGTATCCTGTGAACTCCTGGAAGCCCGGGAATCGCCGCGAGCAGGGATGCATCCGCCTGCGCCCGGATACAGGCGGTTACTTCTTTCCCGGACTCAACTAATCGCCGGCATACGTGGTTGCCGATGAAGCCGTTGGCACCGGTGACGACGACGCGTCTAAGAATCATGGCTCCGCCTCGCGCTTTCCTCGACCGGATTTTGCTAAATTTGCAACGGCGCCTCTCTGCTTCATAGCCTGAATCGAACCGGCAAGCTGAGATTCACCCGAGGGCCGATGACGCGATTCGCCAGGTCACGCTGCTCGTCCCACACCCATCCCCATTTGTTGAAGTAACGCACTGCCGAGCGGATGCCGTAAAGCAACAGCCGGAGGCTTTTGTAGGAACCCTTTTCATGCCTATGGGTGATCTTCACGTGAGGATAGTAGACCGTCTCATATCGCTCATGAATTCGCCGGGTTAGATCGACATCCTCAAAGTACAAGAAGAATCGTTCGTCGAAGAGTCCACATTCCAGCAGAGCTTGCTTTCGCATTAACATGAAACAACCGGATAGGTGCGGCACGGAAAGAACCGTATTCGTGTTGATATTGGACAGTTCAAACAAAGACATACGACGGTGATAAAGCCGTTTGAGTGGCTCGGGAAAGGTCCGCCTGGCCAGCATGTCAAAAGGATCGGGCAGCCTTTTGCAAAGCTTCTGCGGAGAGCCGTCAGGGTACAACACGCGGGGCATCGCCAACCCGACAGACTCGTTCAACTCAAGAAACTCGACCAATTCCTCCAGAGCCTCAGGTTCGAATTGAACATCCGGGTTTAAGGCCAGATGATATTTGGCGGTTGACGTTCTTCTCAAGGCAATATTATGCCCAGCGCCGAACCCATAATTCTTCCCGGTAAATAGATATTCCGTTCCCAGCCGGCGGCACATAGGGCCGAGGGCCTCGGTGGGCGAGTTGTCCACCACCAACATCCTGACCCGCAGGGAGCAATCCAGAAAGCTGCGAATCGCCTGTTCCAGCTCGGCGGGGTCGCTCTGGTAGGCGACAATGGAACCGATAACATCGTGCTGATAGAGTGGCTCCTGCGTCATGTTCACCTCAACCGCTCGTCACTGTTACCAACCAGAACCGTTGTTACCGGCATCGGCCACATTCATGCAATGCGGGTAGTCCCGGTAAGTGCCGGAATTTCGATGGAGTATTGAGCGGAAGCCGCATCCCTATGAAACATCCTGACCGTCTCGAGCGAGAACTCGGTCAGATCTTTGCCTACGTTGTTCAATTTGGCGAGAACATCCGAGGACACAGTAATGATGTGGCACCCGGCGTCGTTCGCCTGAAATATGTTAAGCACTTCGCGCGGGCTGGCCCAGAGAAGCTCAGCTTTGGGATGACAGGAAAGAATAGAGCGCGCCTCTTTCATCAGGGGCGCAGGATCGATTCCCGTGTCAGCAATGCGTCCGGCAAAAACAGAAACGATCGCGGGCACATCCGGACTTAAGACTCTGGCAATCTGCCGGACTTGTTCGAGCGTAAACACCGCAGTGACATTGAGGACCACGCCGCGCGCACAGAGCTTCTCAATCAGCCTGCCGCTGAACTCTCTCCTGGTATTGGAGACGGGTATTTTCACATTGACGTTGTCTGCCCAACCTGCGATGGCGAGCGCCTGGGCTTCCATCTCGTCGAACTCGTCGGCGAATACCTCGAACGAAATCGGTCGGTCTTGGATGCGAGCCAGGATCTTGCGGGCGAACTCCTCATAGCTGGCAACGTTCGCCTTACGCATCAGGGTTGGATTGGTGGTGAAGCCTCGAATGTAGGGTTTCGCATAAAGGCTCATCAGGCTATCATGGTCGGCGCCATCGGCAAATATCTTTATCTGTAAATCTGCAAGTGTGGGCATAACGATCCTCGAAAGAATATGGTGTGGTGGAGCGCGGGGTGCTACGTGAGTGAGTTCCTGCGAGCTCCCAGAATGATCGCGGCGGCGCCTTCCAGGCTGTCGACCTGAAACTCCGCGCCAGTTTCGTCGCCGTCCACGGGAGCACCATCCTCTTCTTGGTTGTGGACCAAGATTGTATGCACGCCCGCCGCCTGGCCACATGCAATGTCGCTGGCGCGATCACCGACCATCCAGGAGTGCTCCATGTCCAGACCGAACTGGTCGCGCGCTTGAAGGAGAAAGAACGGCGAGGGTTTCCGGCAACGACAGGAACCGGAATAGCCGGGTCGGACGCCATGCGGATGATGCAGGCAGTAGTAAAAGGCAGCGAACTCAATCTGCTCCTCATGGAGAAGGTGCAGCAGATGATTATGTATGTCTTTCAGGGTCTCGAAGGATGCCTTGGCCTTAGCACAGTTTGGTTGATTAGAAACAACAAAGAGCAGAAAACCAGCCTTCTGCAAAGCGCGTAGAGCCTGGAGCGCGTTGTTCGCCAGCACAAAGCTCTCCACCGTCAACGGTGCTTCCCATGCGAGCGTCAAAGGATTCATCACATTGCGATTGATGACCCCGTCGCGATCCAGAAACACGGCTGCTGGTTGGCTCAGACCGCTGACTCCCATTTCATTTCGTTCTCCTTGAGCCGTGGATGAGAGACGATCAGGTGCCAGACGACAGCCTGGAAGGACTCAGTGTGTGGCGTAACCGTGTCACCAGAAACCGTAGGGATAACGATGGCCGCATCGGCTACCCGGGCCGTGTAGCCGCCGTCGCGTCCGACGACCCCGACAATCCTGGCCCCCACCTTGAGGGCGAGATCCAGTGCGCGGACAATGTTCATGCTGATATTTTTCTCCTGGTTACCGCCGCCGACAGAGAGCACGAACAGCGTGTCGCCCTTGCGCAGGTGGCTCCCGCTTAACCATCGCGCAAAGCAGGTGTCCCATCCCTCATCGTTCACCCGGGCGGTCAGTTCGCTTACGTTGTCGGTAGGCGCGTAGCTTTCCATGTTCGCAATCTTGCGGAAGTCGTTGACCGCGTGGCCGGCATTGCCGGCGCTTCCGCCAACGCCCAGGAAGAATAGCCGGCCACGTGCGGCGCGCGTTTCCAGAAGGATGTCGATCATTTTCTCGATTTGCGCCTGATCAATCCGGGTCGCGATCATCGCCGTTTCGGATAAATACTTTGCTGTGTAGTTGTTCACCATGTCCCCGTTCTCATTCGGCAAGCTGCGAACGATCCTTGACCTCTGCGTTAGTTGCGGGAGAGAACGATCGAACCGTCAAAATCAAAGCGGAAGTCCATCTCCGCGATGCCCGCGCCGCACATTACATGGCGCAGGCGTGCGCGCTCTTTCGTCTGGAAGAGCAAAAAGCCACTGCCTCCGGCGCCCACTAACTTTCCGCCACTCGCACCGCCTTTGCTGCGCGCCAGTTCATAGAGGTCGTCGATCTTTTCACTACTCATGGCCTTGGAGCGATTGCGTTTGTGCAGCCAATGTTCATGCATTAATGCGCCGAAGCGCCAGACCTCTCCCCGCTCGAGAACGCTCTGAATCTCAAGCCCAAGCTGCTTGATAAAATGCAGGCTCTTGAGCATGGTTCCATCGTGTTGTTCGGTCCTGGCTTTCTGATCAAGCAGGAGAGTCGATGCGTTGCGCGTCGTTCCCACGTAGAACAGCATGAGAGAGTCGCAAAAGTCCTGAATGGCGGACTCACTCATTTTTAGAGAGTAGACGCGAGCCGATCCATCCGGGCGGTACTCCTGACACAGCAACCCGCCATAGGCGGCAATATACTGATCTTGTTTCCCTACCGGCTCCCCGAGCCGGTTCATTTCAATCTCGATTGCCTCCTGCGCCAGCGCTTCAGGGCACACGGGATGCCGCTGATAAGCATGGAGTGCGTGGATCAGACCTACCAGGAAGGTACCGGACGAACCAAGGCCGGTTCCGGCCGGGACGTCGGCGATACTGACAATTTCGATCGGGCTGGGAATGTCGTATACGTTCAGCGCCTCACGAATCAGACGGTGGCGAATCTCCGCTCGTGTTTGCACTGCCTCCATCTCGGAATACTTCAATAGGTATCCGGGCGAGAAACAGCGGTTTGCGCTGACGTAGACGTACTTATTAATGGCTGCGGAGATGACAAATCCGCCAAACTCACGATAGTAAGAAGGCAGATCCGTGCCCCCTCCGCCAAACGATATTCGTAATGGAGTCCTGGTAATAAACATGCGTCATCTATTCCCCGAGCCGCGTTGCCTGGCTAAGCATGCCGTCTGTCTCGCTCAGTCCACGCGGTGTCCCGATTTCATAAAACCGTTGGGCGACCTCATGGCCGCTGAGCTGGCCCGCCTTTACCAAATGGTCATAGACCAGACTGAGGTCGAAGACCGTGTCCGCTTCCCATGGCTCGAATGCCGCCGGCGTGAGGATCCCCAGCCCATAATCGATGTACTTCATCTGCGGTGTGAACTTTACCTTGTCATAGTTGCGAATCGCACCATCCTCAATTTCGACATTGCTCCTGTCCCATCGGTCTTCATTGCGAAAGACGGTCATCAAACCGTCCTTCTTCAACTGAAGAAACGTCTCATAGACGGGACGAAACTCGATGGGCAAGTAACTATCTCCATACATGAGAAAGAACCGGTTTCCCAACTGGGGCAGGGCTTTCCTGATGGCCCCGCCAGTTCCTTTCAGCGGGCTGCCATCGTAGGAATAATGCACTGAGCATCCGAACGATGCGCCATCACCCACATAGTGTTCGATCTGTTCTCCGAGATAGCCGCAGCAGATCACAACCTCGCCTACACCCTGCTTGACCAGCCAACGAATTTGGTGGGCGATGAACGGTTCCCCAGCGACCAGTACCATCGATTTGGGCACGGTTTCGGTAATGGGACGCAGGCGGGTCGATAATCCGCCGGCCAATAGCGCCAGCGGCGGCAGCGGTTCATTCATGATTCGTGCGCTCATCCTGGGCAAGACTCATCATGGATTGCCGCAGAGCCTGGCGGCTGTTTCGCTCGCATCGCCACCCCAGGTTCCGGATCCGGTCGGTGTTCAGCCGCACGATGGGAACGTCGCCTTTCCAGCCACGGTCTCCTCCGCTGTAGCGGTATTGCGGAGGTTTCTCCAGCCCAAGAATCTCGACCGCCAGGTCTGCGATATCCGTGACTGTGACGTAATCCCCGGTGGCAACATTGAATGCCCGAAATGCCGAAGGCTCCCCTGTGTTGGCACAAAGCACCGCCGCAACGACATCGTACACATGGATGTAGGATTTGCTCTGCTGTCCGTCCCCAAGTATGCGCAGTTCGCAAGGATCAGCCTTCAGCCGCCGGACAAAATCGAAGCCAACCCCGTGGGTCTGGCGCGGCCCGACAACATTGCCAAAGCGAAACACGCGTGCAGTGAGGCCGAACATATGACAGTAGCTGGAGATCAACGCCTCGCCGGCCAGCTTGCTCGCCCCATAGGTAGAGACCGGAACCAGTGGACCCAGGTCTTCGTGTGCTTCGGTCGAGCCGATCTCTCCATAGACTCCGCTGCCTGAAGCGTAAAGCAATCGCCTCACCCCTGCCCGTCGCGTCGCCTCGACAACATTGTTGGTGAGCAGTGTGCCCTGATAAAAGTCGATCTCGGGTTCGGTAGCGGCACGGGCAATCTCAGGATTGGATGCGAGATGAATGACCACATCATGACCCTCCATCGCTTTTGTCAATGCGGGTAGATTGCCAACATCGCATTGCACAACCTGCAGCCGTGGATCGCTCAGATGGTGTTCATAGTGCCAGGCCCGGCCGGACGAAAAATTGTCGTAAAGCGTAACCCCCGCGATCGCAGTATCCCCGAGCAGCCGGTCTGTGAAGTGGCTACCAATAAAGCCAGCGCCCCCCACAATAAAATACCGGCGAAACGAGTCTGGTTCTAACAAATGGGACATGTTACCCTCAGCAGCGGTTCGCCGCTATCACTGTGGAGTTTCTACATTTCAGGAACGAAGGATAGATATTTCGACTGAGTCTCGTTTCGTATCAGGGCACGACTTTAGTCGGGCCGTAAAAAGCCGCAAATGCGGAGGGCTTTAGCCCCTGTTATGGCAGTAGCCATGCCGCTACACTTACCTGGCAAAGAAAAAAGGCAGGGGCTAAAGAGGGTGCGTGAGAACTCGCTTTTTGAAGGGTACGGGCTTCAGCCCGTACGTTAACTACTTAACACAGGATGGGCTTTAGCCCCTGAGGGCATCTCTTGTGCTTGCTTAAGCAGCCCCCAGCGGCTGAAGCCGATTCATCTTGACTGCTAAACGTACGGCCTAAAGGCCGTACCCTTCAAAAAGTGGGTTCTCACACATCCTCTTTAACCCAGATCTTTGTCGGGCCAATCACTAGAAAGCCTTCGATTGAGTATTGACTTCTGGCACCACATACCGGTGAGGCAGGCTGTGACGCACTAACTCCCGCGGATGGCCACCCAGACCCGGGCAATGCCTAACAACTCCCAGAGACCCCAGGAACTGATCCTTCTCTTAAAAGGCAGAAAATAGAAAAGATTGAGAACGATGGATAATGGAGGTATCAGGATGGCTCGCGCCCATGTCCGCCGGTAGCCTGTGTAAAGAACTTGCAAGTAGCTCTTTTGCAGGATATGGATGATTTCATCGTCGAAGTACAGCCGCTTGTGGGTGGGATCGTCATAGAAGTTCATGAACCCGATAGCAGAGGGCAAATTAATCGTGCGCTTACTGGGGGATTCGATATAGAGGCACCCTCCCGGGGCCAGTTTCCTGGTGATCAATTCAACCACTTCGAGCCCATTGGACAGGTGTTCAATTACATGGCTAAGAATGATGAGGTCGTAATGGCCATCCGGAACGCCTGCCAGCTCCGGAGTTTCCAGATCGATAAGAAAAAGCTTATCCAGATTCGCATACAAGTGTTCGAAGCCGGGCCACATGTGCCTGTCAACACCGTGGTATTCCAGCACGTTGAACCAGGCCTTGGTATTCATCACGTGGGGACCGCAGCCAACATCCAGTATTCGGAGTGGACTGTGCTTCCGCTGGCCCAGCGCTTCCTGGATACGCGCAATGCGAGCAGGTTTAATGATCTTCTTGATCCACATAGGAGATGGCATATGGAATTGGTCCCTCTATCATCCTCAACAATTAATCCGTGCTTCCTTCCATGCATTTCCGGATAATCATCCGAATTTGGCGAACCCAGGGGTGAATAATAAACATCCCCAATAGGTACTTAGGAGAATGGGTGGAGAGAAATTCGACAAAAAGAAATCCAGAAATTTCCACATAACACACCCGGGTACGCGGCCCCAGACGCGTACCCTGCCTATCGTGCCGCCGATAGTCAAAGAGAAGCTTATCCATGTTGCAAAACTTTATTTCCGGGTTCCTGGCCATCCGGATGAACATCTCATGATCTTCAGAAGTGTGGCCATACTTGTAGCCGTGCACGGAATAGAGCGCGCTTTTGCGAAACATCAACGCCGGGTGCGGTAGGGGATTGCGGAAAGGCAGAACCCTGCGAATAGCCTTATCCGATTGGAAGTAGGGATACTGGCGATTCACCTTCTCGGATTTGGCGTTAATGAGCTGGACCCGACAGCCAAGCACCGCTACCTCCTGGTGTGCGTCCATATATCCAACTTGCTCCTGGAGCCGATCCGGACGGCTTACATCGTCTCCATCCATCCTGGCAATATATTCGCCTCGTGCCTCGGCAATACCCATATTCAGCGCAAACGCCAAGCCGCCCAACGATGGCGCCTCCAGGATCCTGATTCTTCGATCGCCGGCACCGATCCGGTTAACTTCCTCTTTTAGAGGACGACAGGCGGCGTCGACGATGATCAGGAAGTCAAACTCATGAAATGTTTGCTGCAGGATGCTCTCGATGGCAGGTCGCAGATATTCATCCACCCGGTTCACCGCCATGATCACTGTGACCCGCGGGATATCCTTACTGGAAAACGGTTGTGTAGTCATCAAATACTTCTTTTTTGTTCAAATCGAGCACCATCGTGCTGAGTGAAAAGCACACGACGGTGATGGCCGCAATACGGCGGTATCGTCGAAGAGGAATCTGGCGGTAAAACGCGGCGACCATCTGCGCAAGGATCAGGGGTTCTCCAATCCAGAGAAACGATGCGCCGCGCGCTCCGAGTATCTGAAACTGGTTAAACGCAATGATCCACAGGGTCGCTATCCAATAGGAGGTGACACACAGCATGACTACTGGAGAACACAGTTTCTCGTTGCCGGATGTCAGCAGCCAGCACGAAAGACCAAGGATGACCAACTGCTTCAGAGTCACAATATTCGAGAATATGCCGACGGAGGTGCTGTACTCGGTATCCTGAAAGAGAGCCAGCCGCTCAGCCACAGAAAAGAGACTAAAGCTGGAACTGAGGTTGTATCCAATGATGATCGCAATCACGACCGTCAGTAAGACGCACCAGGGTTTCACCGTCCACTTGAAGTGGAAGATCACCAGCGGGATTACGGCAACCAGGGCTGCAAGGTGCGTCATGACAGCCAGCAACATCAGTGCACTGCCCTGGCGTTTGCGGTGGGAGGCGAAGAAATGAAATGCCCACAGGGCGACTACAGAGGCTAGGCCGTCCCGTATCTGGATCATCTCCTTATTCAGGAAGGCATGAGAGAAATACACCATTAAGGCGATGGCGCTGAATCTGGAATGCTTCCAAAAGAACACCGCGTAGAGGGTGACGACCATCAGAGCGACTAAGAATACCAGCGTTTCAAAACGGAGTCCCAACATCTTGAGCAGGGAATTGAAGTAGACATACGCTACGTCCACAAAGGGCATGGTGCTGCTCCATTGTCCAATGAACCCCGATCCAACCGTATCTGGGCTGGCATCGAAATAGATCCTATAGGTGGCATAATCCCGGCCCACGGATTCCCCCCTGAGTCCGGCACAGGCGATCATGAGAGCGGTTCCCAGCAAATACAGGCCGCTCTGCAGCAGAGACGGCTTGTCACGGAACCCTGCGGCTACGGCACAAAGCAGAACGAAGAATATGACAAAGTAGATGGTCATTCCGAAAGCCGTACTCTCAAAAGCGAAGGTTCATACCCGGGCAACAGCTCTTCTGTTACTGGCGCAAACATTCCGCATGCAAGAGTCATAGATGCGGGTAAGCCCGGCAGCCGAGGCTTCGATCGTGCAACTGGAGAACTTGGCAGAAAGTGGATCGCGTGCTCTGCCCGCCATAGGACGCACGCGCAGTAATTCGTTCGCCCACAGCTCTGGTGCCGCATCCAGGGATAATCGTCGAACCAGCCTTGTGGCAACCGTTGCTTCGTCCGGAATGGTGTCGGCTACCACACAAGTTAATCCGGCGGCCTGCGCTTCCCAGAGCACGAGTCCAAGTCCCTCGTAGCATGAGGGGAACAGGAAGCAGTCCATGGCCCCCAGCATCAACCGCTGAACGTCCTCGCGCACGCCGAGAAAGAGGAAGTTCGCACTGAGGCCGCGCTCCTGTACCAGTACCTCGATCTCGGGTTTGATCGGCCCGTCTCCGACGAGTAAGAAGACCACGTTTGGTTCTATCCGAGAGAGATGCCCGGCAATCTTCACCAGGAAACGATGATTCTTCTGTTCAGCAAAGCGTCCCACATGTCCGACCACAAACGCATTCTGCGCTATGCCCAATTCTGCGCGAATGGCAGCAGAGTCGATGGCCATGGTGAAGGGACGCAGATCGATGCCCAGCGGACACAACCTCCAACGCCGGTCTGCCGTCCACGAATCTGAAAAGAGAGCGGGCGCGGCCGATCGGCTGACAGCGATTCCTACCGTGGCAAAGTGTCGGATGAGCACATCCATTGTGAAGGAATACATCCTCCGAGCCGGCGCATAGGTCCTATCAAGAGCACAGGTATCGGTATGACTATGGGCGATGCGCACGGGAACCCCCATCATGGCGGCCAGCAGGAGGATATAGCCACTGGAGTGATGGATATGACTATGTACGCAATCGTAGGGCCCATACTCGCGCAGGAGGCGCCGGAAGTTACCGGCGTAGCGTAATGGATTCCCATCCTGCAGGCGAGGCAGGCAAGACATGATGCGGGCTCCGAGTTCCATGATCTGTTTATCCAACGCACCCGGCTTCGCTGTATGAACCAGGAAATCCATGGAGTACTGATGACGATCAATATGGGGAAGCATCTGCGCCAGCCATGTTTCCACGCCTCCACGGTCCAGGCTTCCGACTACATGGAGAATCTTCATTGTTGTCCTTGGGACTTCCAGGTCCTCACCGGCA
>DASRRN010000007.1:0-3818 GCA_035695685.1 Acidobacteriaceae bacterium
ACGTCCTGGACTGGTCGCAGTTCGTTTTTGTGCCCGGAATTCGCGAGGCGTTGAAACAACTGTCGTCACTCGGGCTCCCCATGATCGTCATTTCAAACCAAGCGGCAGTGGGGAAGGGACTGCTCGATCTAGACGGCTTGAAGGAGATCACTGCGCGCATGAATGGGGCGCTCCTGGCGGATGGCACGTCTCTCGCGGCCGCGTACTACTGCCCGCACAGGATTGAAGACGATTGCCCCTGCAGAAAGCCGAAGCCAGCGCTGCTTTTCAGCGCCGCCAACGATTTCAATATCGAGCTGAGCCGCTCGATCTTCATTGGTGATTCCGAGACTGACGTGCAAGCCGCTCGGGCGGCGGGATGTACACCACTTCTACTGGGTCCAGGTGTTCACGCCGATTCGGAACTGAAAGCGTCGAACGCGGATCTTCTGGCATCAGTGACACCGCATGTGCTCTTTCAGGCGGCCGTGAAATGCCTGCATAACGAAATTCCGGTCTTGAGTGGCAATTAGTCCGCTGAAAAGGCGCGAGGTGGGAACTTGCTACGTTTGAAGCAATATACGCAGAATCTACTTAAGCGCGCCGGCATATATCAGCGGCTGAAAGCCTCGCCAGTTTACAACCTTTATTGGAGCTTCGCGGATCGTTCGATCGTCGCGCGCAGAAATCGGGAAATTCGCTTCTATCACAGTCTTCTCAATGGCTTTCACCCCGGTTCTCTGATCTTTGACGTCGGAGCCAATCATGGAACAAAGACAGACATCTTTCTGAAACTAGGCGCTCGCGTATTGGCAATCGAACCGGATCAGACCAATCAAGAGATTCTCAGGGAGAAATTTCTCACGTTCAGATTCCGTCGCCAACCGGTGGTAATAGTGGGCAAAGCCTTGAGCGAGAAAGATTCGGTTGAAACCATGTGGATCGATGAACCGGGCTCAGCCAAGAACACGCTCTCGCGAAAATGGGTCGAGACCTTGAAGCGCGACGATGAGCGATTTGGTCAACATCACGATTTTAGCCATCGGACGACGGTGGAAACAACGACTCTCGACCAATTAATTGGCATTCATGGGTTGCCTTTTTTTATCAAGATTGACGTGGAAGGGTATGAGCCTAGCGTTCTGCGGGGTTTGCATAGCGCAGTTCCTTACCTTTCATTCGAGGTGAACCTCCCGGAATTTGCGCCGGATGGACAGGAATGTGTCGAGATGCTTGATCGTCTGGCTGGGGGCACATTTAACTACGCGGCGGGCGATTATGAACGCGGTCTGGCGCTTCAGGACTGGCTGCCCGCGCGGGAATTCTCGCAGGTTCTCGCCCGATGCGAGGAGAAGAGCATCGAAGTGTTTTGGAAGACCCCGGTCATTCGGGATCTAAGTACCATGCTCCCTGAAGACAAGCTTGCGCCCTCAGTTGAAGAGGGGAGGTGACGGACTGCCAAAAAGGCAGCTCAGTTGACCGTCGCCGTTAGGTCCGTCGGGGCATTAGGAGCCGGGTCGGTTCCCGTGCCGCCGGCAGTAAGCGGATGTGGATAAGTGTAGGGTGTGTATCCAACGCTCCAGGTATTCGTCGCCGTGCAGATGTAGAGCGTTCCCTGCTTCGAATCGTAGGTGTTCCATGATCCGGTGTCGGTCGCCCAATAGCCAACGTGGGGCGTGCAGTTTGTGGGACGCTGTGAAAGCGATCCATACCCCGTGCCGCTTGCCCCGGTGAATGGTCCACACGAGCCGGGGCATCCGCTATTGGCTACATCCGAAATCTGGCCGTAGTAATCCCTGTTTGCGAGCAAGTGAGTTTGTGAACCATCGGATGCAACCACTACTCCGGGTGCGTTATTGGGAGACACTTCTCCAGCCTCATAAACCGGATCAAGCGTGGGATTCGGCCAGCATTGGCCAGCGATAGCGCAGAGAACACCCGGAATCGTGACTTGGATCGGAGAAGCGCTTTCCAGACCCGTTCCGTAGCCGGTACCCGGCTGGTCAAGACACGGCGTCGAGGACGACCACGGAGCGTAGTCCCACGGCTGACTGCCATTGCAGGAATTCCACGGCGGCCCGGTTTGAATGAATCTCGCGATGTCCAGTTGCGTCATAAAATTGCAGCCGGTTCCAGTTATGGTGTTGCTAAAATAGCGTCCCGTGCCGCTAAGCAGGCCATCCAAAGTATCGCAGACGTTTGCACTGATGGTGTTGTAGTACGATTCGACCTGACGCATCCCGCGGAACCGACCGCCCCACGCGGTACCGTGCGCTCCGCAAACACCGTCTCCGGGCATATTTGTAATTTGGTTGAAGCGGCAGACGTAGCGAGCACCGCCGGCGCCATTGCCGGGGCTAACATCGTTCTCGCTGACCCTAACGTCGTTTAGAAGATTGTTCTCCATATACATCGCTTGTACTGTCCCGAAAGTATCTGGGCTTGCAAACGAGTTGTCGCCGTAAGCCCCCACTCCTTGCCAAGCATCGAAACTTATCTGCACAAGAAATTCGACGCCCGACGATTCATTCGCCGTGTTATGGTCCACGACCCCAAACACGTTATCCACTGCTACGAAACCGCCGGCTAAAGCCGCGGCCCACTGGCCCATCGTGAATTTCAGATTGTCTACCCGAACCTGAGCACAGCCGCTTACCGTACAGGAACCAGCCATAGTCACGGGGGCCATGATCGTCTGTCCGGTCGTGGTGGTTCCCATATTGAGCAATTCGACCTTCGCTGTCTGGCCGTACCTAAGTCCGGTGAATTTGAAAAACGAACTGCTGCCGCTTTCTGTCAGAGTTGTGGTGGACGTACCCGCTCCGAACGCGCCGCCTCCCGTATTAGGGGATCCGGTTCCGGTAATGTCGATGCCCACGCCGGAGATCGTGATTCCCGAGGTCCACGTGCAAGTTCCGTTGGGAATGACGATTGTGTCGCCGTTCACCGCCGTATGCGTCGGGCCGTTGATTACGGCGTTCACATCTGCTTCGCTACAGGTCTGCGCGTTATAGGTTCCTTGGGCGCGGCACAGTGAACTGCCAAATAAAGCAATAATGGACATGGCTAAACAGGCTCTTTCGAGAACCCGTAGACCATTAGACAGCGGCAGCCTCAAGCGCAAAAGATCCCCCTTCAAAACTGATCGCGTAATTGTCATTGTCGGCACGGCTGTTAGACGGCCCTGGGAAATGCCACTTTGTACCACTGCAAGTTGTTGAATCCATTGAACGCTTGTGCCAGGAACAGCGACAGAGCCCTCGATGACTCTGGTATAGTTTCTCGGCACCAAATCCGTATTCCCGAATCGTAGTGGCGTCATGGGGGCATGTTAGCCCTCAGTTCAAGGCGAATGCTACTGGCCCAAGGAACAGCTGGCGGGCAGTGCCCTGCACCTGTACCCAGCCCAGGAACGGCTTTTTGCACGTTCCGCAAGTCCTGTAGACTACTCAGAGTACTATGGATCCGGCCATACCGAGCCCTGGACGCCGTGACTTTTTCCGGCAGGGTTGTGGATGCTCCGATCGTAGCGGAAAGCGTCCGCCGAGAGCTCCTTAGACGACAGCTTTTGGGCGAGTGCTGCTCGAAGCTCGATAAAATTGCCGGACTGTTGAGTTGCGGCCGTGTTTTGAAAACATCCACAAAGCTTTCACACGTTGTTCACAGGCAATACGCAGGGCTGGGAGGCTACCCGGCTCTATGTCTAACCGAAAGAGTCGAGTAGCCTGTTGATCGTCTTGTTCAAATCTTTGTCGGTATGGCGCAGAGTTTCGATCTTGTTGATCGAATGCAGCACGGTGGTGTGATGCTTGCCGCCGAATTGCCTGCCGATTTCGGGA
>DASRRN010000008.1:0-10829 GCA_035695685.1 Acidobacteriaceae bacterium
GACCAGGTTACCGAACAAGCTCGTTCTTCGGATAACGTTATGCCGGCAATTCTCGAGGCGGTCGAGAGCAGCGCCACCGTGGGCGAGATTGCGGGAAGCATGGGCAAGGTTTTCGGGGAACACCAACCGATCAGTTCTCGAAAGGTCTCCCAACCGTAAGCCGAGTTTTCACTCTGCGCGTAGTGCGGTCAAAGGATTCACATTGGCCGCACGCGCAGCAGGCACGGCACTCGCTGCCAGCGCAACCACGACCACGCCCACCACGGCTAAGAGATAGCTCGCCGCATCCAACGGCTGCACGCCATATAGGGACGACGTCAACCCGCGTCCCACCAGCATCGCCAGGGGGACACCCATCACCACTCCCGCCGCAGTCAGCAGCAGGCTGCCTTTCAAGATCATCCACAGCACCTGTTCCCGCCGAGCGCCTACGGCCATGCGCACACCTATCTCCGCCGTACGTGTATTCACGCGATAGGAAAGCGTGCCGTACAGCCCTGTCGCCACCAGCACGGCCGCCAGCAGCCCAAAGAACTCCGCCAGCCGGGCAAACATCAATTCCTGGGAGATGGTCCGCTCAAACTGTTTGCGCTGCAGCATAGGCTGGGTCAGCGGCACATCCGGGTCCATCTGCGCCATCACCTTCCGGGCCGAAGGCAGAATTGCCATCGGGTCGCCCTGCACCCGCATCTCCACATGCATCGCTCCTACCCGCGGCGCCTGCGCGTAGTCATACCAGACCATGGGAATGGGACTTTCATTCATGCTGGTGTATTTGTTGTCCTTCACAACGCCGACGATGACCATATCTTCGTTTTTGAACATGCCGGCGACATGATGGCCCAGTGGATTTAGATGGGGCAGAAACCGCTGCGCAAACAGCTCGCTTACCACCGCTACTTTCTGCGAACCAGCCGTATCGGCATCGGTGAATTCGCGCCCCATCACGATGGGTACGCCCAGCGTATGGAAGAAGTCGGGACTCACTTCGTTGCTGCGCTGCTTATTGGATTCTTCGCCGGTTGTCGTCTCCACCTTCTTGCCATCCACCGTCGCAGTATTGTTGCTCGACCACCCCGATCCAAGCCGATTATCCATCACCGCCGCGCTCTCGACTCCCGGCAAGACGCGGAGCCTGCGCAGCAGCTCCTGATAGAAAGCAACCTGCTCGGGCGCCGAATGCGCACGCTGGGGATTTACGCCGAACACCACCAAGCCATCCGTCCGCATACCCAACGGAATATTTTCGAGGTTGCGGATGGTGCGGATCAGCAACCCGGCACCGACCAGCAGGACCACGCACAACGCCATCTGCGCCGCGACCGCGATCTTGCCCACCCGCGTCTTCCCGGCATCCGTGCCGGAGGTCGCCGCCGAGGTCTTGAGCGCCATCGCCGCTCCGCCTGCAATCGCCACCCGAAACGGCGCCAACCCAAACAGCAACGCTGCAAGTAGCAGAATGCTCAGGGTGAACAGCAGAACGGTCTTATCGGGCGCCAGGCTGGAATCGATATGCGCCCATTGACCCAGCGTTCTGGTCGCCAACTCCGCAAATCCCCACGCCAGCACGCCGCCCGCGGTGACCAACAGCAGACTCTCGGTCAGCAACTGGCGCAGCAACTCTCCGTGCCGCGCGCCCAGGGCCAGGCGCAACGAGAACTCTCGTTGCCGGGTAGCATTGCGGGCCAGCAGCAGCATTACCACATTCGTGAGGGCAATCAGCAGCACCAGCCCCACCATCGCCATCAGAATGTGCAGCGGTTTGGCTGCATCTGACCCTTGAAAACCATTCGTCTGGTCAAAGCTGAGCACGGGCGGCTTCTCTCCCTGCATTGGGCTCCCAATCCCGACATAGGTAGCGGTGCGAAAAGTACCTTGTAATCGCGCCACTGCCTGGTCGCGGCTCACCCCCGGCGCCAATCTCGCCAGCATGCGCAGGCACCACCACGTCGGCATCTGCTGGTAGAGCTTGCCGTCTTCAGGGGGAGTACCCCACGCATTCAACTCCGCACGATTCTGCAGCGGAATCCAGAAATCCGTCGAGTGCCCGGGTTCCACGCCTTCAAACCCTGCCGCCGTCACGCCCACAATCGTGATCGGCACACCCTTCAGGTAAATCGTCTTTCCCAGTACGTCGGGATCGCGCGAGAACCGCGCGGTCCAGTAGTTGTAGCTGATCACGGCAATCGCCGCATGGTCGGTCTCGTCCTGGGCAGTAAACCCACGTCCCCGCACCAGCCTCAGGCCTAACCCGGAGAAAAAGTTGCCGCTCACCATGTCGGCTTCCGCCTCCTCCGGCTGGGCGCCGATCCGCACGCCTACCTTGTCGACCGACAGCGGAACATAGGCCATCACCTCGCTCAATACGTTCTTCTGCTGCCGCAACGCGTCGTATACCGGATAAGAAAGGGACGTCTCCCAATCACCCGTGTTGCTGGCATGCCGCGGTGCGCCGGAGGTCTTCACATACACCACCCGCTGCGGATCGCTTACCGGAAGCGATCGCAGCAGCACTGCATTCATTACGCTGAACACCGCCGTGTTCGCGCCCACCCCCAGGGCGAGAGTCAGAATCGCGGTTATGGCGAATCCCGGACTCTGCCGCAATTCACGCAACCCAAAGCGAACATCGCGCCGCAACTTATCCAGCCAACTCCACCGGCTCTTCATATAGAAACGCTCCTGTGCCACCTGCACATTGCCGAACTCCCGCCTGGCCCGGATGCGCGCTTGCTCCTCGCTTAACCCTTCGCGCTTTAGCTCATCTGTCTCGAGTTGGAGGTGAGCCTTGATTTCTGCGGCAAAATCTTCTGCACTCCGCCTGCGCCATAACATGCTTATGCCTCCTCGCCAGTTG
Organism: Acidobacteriaceae bacterium; assembly: GCA_035695685.1. Lineage (GTDB taxonomy): Bacteria > Acidobacteriota > Terriglobia > Terriglobales > Acidobacteriaceae > PALSA-350. Next base: position 2,858 of record DASRRN010000008.1, read on the forward strand.
GGCTATCCAGAATCGATCCCATTGCCCGCGCCAACCGACGCCACTGACTCGTCTTCTCGACCAACTGCTCGCGTCCCCTGGCGGTGAGCGAGTAGAAGCGTGCTTTACGATTGTTTTCGCTCAGGCCCCACCTGGCGCGGATCCACTTCTTCTCCTCCAGCCGCTGCAGTGCCAGATAGAGTGACCCATGGTCGACAAAAAAAACTTCTTCCGACTGGCGTTGAATCAGTCGCGCGATGCCCTGACCGTGACACGGTCCCATGACCAGGGTTTTCAGGATCAGCAGATCGAGCGTGCCCTGCAACAAGGCTATGCGGTCGTCGTTATTCTCTTGGGTTGTCATCCGACCCAAGTATTGGCCGGATTGGGTCGGATGTCAACCCAAAGGGCCGAGCAGGGGAAAACGATTAGAGTATGTTGACCGCGCGCGCGGCGAGCAAAGCCAGGGTGGCAAGGGAGATGCTGGATTGAATCATCATGAGCACCTTGGCCCAACGGGAAAGCACGGGTGAATCGGTAGGCGAGAAAGCGGTGCTGGTATTGAATGCCAGGAAGAGATAGTCAATGAAGCCAGGAGACCAGGTTGGGTCAAGCGGTTTCTGTGTTCCCGGAGCCAGCGTCATCTGGGGGAATAGGAAATCTCCTTTGGTATGGCTGCCTCGGATGTGGCGCGCATGCGGTCCACCGGCATCGAGACGCCAGTACCAGGATGCGAAGACCAGGATGTTGGTGACCCACAGCGCGGCTGCGGAGCGCAGCAGGGCTAAGGGGGCCAGCTGGTGGCCGGGGAGGGAGCGGACGAGGAGGTAAAGCGACCAGAGCATCTGTGCCGTGACTACGCCCAGCATGATGTATCCGAGTGTCTGGTTGAGGGCAAATGAGCCCCGCAATCGAGCTGCGATCACCGGGACGAGGAGCACGGAGACCACGGCCAGCAAGAGCCAGGAAGGGCCCATGGTCAGCGGTTCGGGCAGAGCCAGATACAGGCCGCCCACGGCCAGAGCAGCAAGGGCCGCGGGCCAGGCGGGTTGGGCTGGGGTGGCCGGCTTGGTGGGAGGCTTGGCAGAGGCTTGGGTCATGACGGTCTCGCGACAGCTTATTCCTTCCCCGGCAAACGTTATCCTAAGCGACCCGATGGCGGATATAATTCAGGCGCCATGAAAAAGCCGACCGTTGTGTATGTTTTTTCCGCGCTCTGCCTGATCCTGCCCATGAGCCTGGTTATGATGAACGCCTCCGCTGTTCCCGAATCATCGGCAAAGCCGCTCCTGGTGGCCACGAACCAGGGTGATCGCGACCTTAGCATCATCGACCCTGTCGAGGACAAGCAGCTGGCAACCGTGGCCGAGGGAGGCATCACCGGCCACGAGGTGGCCACTTCTCCGGACGGCCGGACGGCATACGTGCCTATTTATGGAAACTCCGGTGTAGGCAGGCCCGGAACCGATGGGCGGGAGATGGTAGTGATCGACATTCCCAGCCGCCAGGTGACGGGCAAGGTCGACTTTGGCCATGGCGTACGCCCTCATTGCCCGGTTTACGATCGAGCGAGCGGCATGCTCTACGTGACCACGGAGCTGGATCAGACGGTCACGATTATCGACCCGAAGACCCTTAAGATCGTAGGCACCGTACCCACCGGTCAGAAAGAATCTCACATGCTGGTTATCTCCCGCGACGGACGGCGGGGTTACACCTCAAATGTGGGCCCAGGGTCGGTCTCGGTGCTGGATTTACCCGGCCGAAAAACCATCGCCATCATCCCCATATCGTCTGAAGCGCAACGCATCGCCATCTCCAACGACGACAAGATGGTCTTCACCTCGGATCAGACCAAGCCACAACTGGCGGTGATCGATACCGACACTAACAAGATCAAGGCCTGGGTGCCGTTGCCGGAAGTGGGCTACGGAACGTCTCCTACTCCGGATGGCCGGTTCTTATTGGTAGCGCTTCCCAAGGCCAACCAGGTGGTAGCGGTCGATCTGGCTACACTTAAAGTGGTGCATTCGGTCAGCGTTCCAGAGGATCCAGTCAAGGTGCTTGCCCGTCCTGACGGCAAGGTTGCGTATGTTTCCTGCTCCAAAGCCAAGCAGGTGGCGGTCGTGGATCTGTCGCAGTGGAAGGTGGAGTCGCTGATCGATGCGGGCAAGGGCGTAGATGGGCTGGCTTGGGCGGCACCCGCCTCGCCTGATGTACCGCACTCCCATCGCCAGCCGGCCATTGGCCGGCGAACGGGCGAGTGAGTTGGGGAAGGAGCCCGGTCTGAAGGCAGTATCCGATTACGAAAGCTGTACCTCAGGGGCTTTAGAGGTTGCGTGAGAACGGGAAGAGAGAAACAGCAGGTCCCTCCACGGCACGCCGGGACAGGTCCACTTCGCTACCCCGGATTTCCTGTGGACCTTGGTGGCGTCGGCGAACTTCATGCGCCTTTCCTTAAGAGAAAGGCGCACACGGGGCTTTGTCCAGTGCTGCGTGGCAGGAAATCCGGGTACGCTCCGGTCGGAGGCTGTGATTTTTTAATTTTCCTTGTAGTCTGTGGCCGGAAAGCTCCGAAGACCACCTGCCAACGAGCATCGCCGGGGTCCTTCGACTCCGCGCCATAAAACCCTCTGTTATGCAATAGATCTGCGAGGCGCTTCGCTCAGGATGACGCCTTTCTGCAGGGGACTGAAAAACATCTGGTCGGGTGCAAAAAACACGAAAAGATTGAAAAAGTCACAGGCTCCCTATGTACAAAATGTTAAGCCAAATAGAATCAACAGCAGATTTTGGGCCGCGTTTTGTTCATTGGTTTCATGACCTCGCCGAAGGCGAGGTCATCGGCTCGGGATGACAATTCTGTCGGACTATTGAGATCCATTCCTCTGGCCGTTTTTGGGCATTTTGCCTTGCAAAAAATGTGTCATCCCGACCGGAGCGTAGCGAAGTGGACCTGTCCCGGCGTGCCGTGGAGGGACCTGCTGTTTCTCTCTTCCCGTTCTAAGCAACCTCTAAAGCCCTCAAAAGCCCGGGCTCTCACGGCACCGCAGATGAAGCCGTGCCCTTCGTTCAGAGTTGTTTCGCAGCGGGCAGAGAACTATGGATCGATCTACGGTTTCTTTCCGGTTCTCACACAGCCTGCCAACCCTTCGTGATTGGGCGCGTCCATTGGGATGCGAGACCTGCCCTGCCTCCGTGCTACCGTTGAAGACAAGCTATTTCTTGATAAAGGAATTCGACGTGTCCCCTCCCTCCGGTTCTATCTCCCCTTCCGCTCTTCGCAGGACCGCGCTCTATGGTGTCCACCGCCACCTGGGGGCCAAAATGGTTGATTTCGGCGGCTGGGACATGCCAGTCGAGTACTCCGGCATTACCGCGGAGCACATGGCCGTCCGCACCGCGGTGGGTCTGTTTGACGTCAGCCACATGGGGGATATTCAGTTTCGCGGGCCGGGCTCGCTGGCCGCGATCCAGGCTCTCTCCATGAACGACGCGTCGAAACTGGCCGTTGGCCAGGCGCACTATTCGGCCATGCTCTATCCCCAGGGGACGTTTGTCGACGACATCCTGGTACATAAATTCAGCGACAACGATTACCTTCTGGTAATCAACGCCGGCACGCGGGAGAAGGACTACCAATGGATTCGCTCCCAGGTGGGGTCGTTTGCAGGGGTACACATCAGCGACTACAGCGACCACTACACCCAGCTCGCCATCCAGGGACCGCGGGCACAGGACACGCTGGCTAAACTCACCAACAAGGATCTGAGCGCAATCAAGAATTACTGGTTCACCTGGGGCACGGTCTGTGGCCTCCCCAACACGCTGATCGCGCGCACCGGCTACACCGGAGAAGACGGGTTTGAGATCTATCTGCCTTCCGACGAGCCCACCAGCGAACGGGTTTGGCATGAGGTGATGCAGGCGGGGAAGGAATTCGGGATGCTGGCCTGCGGCCTGGGAGCGCGCAACACGCTTCGCCTGGAAGCCTCGATGGCGCTCTATGGCCATGAAATTTCGGAAGAAATCAACCTTCTCGAAGCTGGGCTGGAGCGCTTCTCGAAACTCAGCAAGAGCGACTTCGTGGGCTCGCAGGCGCTATTAGCGCTCAAACAAAGCGGCGCGCCTAAGCGCAAGCTGGTGGGTCTGGAGATGGTGGATCGAGGCATTGCGCGGGATGGCTACCGGATTTGTAGCCTCGGAGGCGAGCCGATTGGCTACGTCACCAGCGGTTCCCCTTCGCCCTATCTGAAAAAAAATATTGCACTCGCCTATGTCCCGCTTGACAGCATCGCGCCGGGAACGGAAGTGGCGGTGGAGGTGCGCGGGAACCTGGTCAAGGCTAAAGTGGTGCCGACCCCGTTCTACCGCCGGGCTAAAAAGACCGTGACCAAGCCAGTGTAAAGTGCCGCTGAACAATCGTGCATCGCTGCCCACGAACATCGTTGACGAAATTACAAACCGTAAAATGAAAGAGGAGATCGAGACGGATGGCCTATCCAGAGACATACCGCTACACGCGGGAGCACGAGTGGATCCAGGTAGGGGCAGGGAAAATAGGCATTACCGATTACGCGCAGAACACCCTGGGAGACATCGTGTTTGTCGATCTGCCCAAGGTTGGTTCGACGATTGAAAAAGGTAAAGTCTTTGGCAGCGTGGAATCAGTAAAGGCCGTATCGGATCTCTATTCGCCGGTGACCGGCACCGTGCTTGAGGTGAACGAGGAACTGGCAACGGCTCCGGAAAAGATCAACGCCGACGCTCACGGGGCGTGGATGCTCAAGGTGGAGATTACCGATCCCTCGCAAGTGGACGATCTGCTCAGTGCCGCAGACTACGAGAAGTTCGTAAAAGAAGAGACACACTGAAGCAGGAATAGAGGGACGCGAGATGCGCTATTTGCCAAAATCGCCGGGCGAACGGATCGACATGTTGCAGCAAATCGGCGCCGGCTCGATCGATGACCTGTTTTCGACCATTCCGCAGGAATACCGGCTGGAACGGGACCTGGATGTGCCCCGCCAGATGAGCGAGTCGGAGATCGTCGACTACTTTCGGGAAGCATCGTTAAAGAACGCGAGCGGCTACACCAGTTTTCTCGGCGCCGGGGCCTATCGCCACTACCGGCCCGTGATTATCGATTCGCTGGTGCAGCGGGGGGAGTTTCTCACCTCCTACACGCCTTACCAGGCGGAGATTACCCAGGGGACGCTGCAAGCCATCTTCGAGTTCCAGACTATGATCTGCGAGCTCACGGGCATGGACATCGCCAACGCGTCGATGTACGACGGCTCGACCGGGGCCGCTGAATCGGTATCTATGGCTGTGCGCATCACCCAGCGCACTGGAGTATTTGTCGCCAGAACTGTGCATCCGGAATACCGCGAGGTGATGCAGACATACGCGCAACACCAGGGACTGGAAGCGGAAGCGCTCGGGTTCGGCGACGACGGCCGGCTCGACCTGGGGGCGCTCGAACAAAGTGTCACTGAAGAGACAGCCTGTGTCCTGGTACAGTCCCCGAACTTTTTCGGCGTGATTGAAGACATCCCCGCCATCGCAGAGATTGTGCACAAGAAAGGCGCGCTGCTGATTGTATCCATCGCGGAGGCGATTTCGTTGGGTGTGGTGCGGCCGCCGGTTGATGCCGATATTGTCTCCATGGAAGCGCAATCATTCGGTGTCGCGCTCAGCTATGGGGGACCTTACTGCGGGGTGATCGCCGCCAAAGAAAAGTATTTGCGGCAAATGCCCGGCCGGCTAGTGGGGGAAACAGTGGACACAGAAGGGCGCCGCGGCTTTGTGCTCACGCTCTCCACCCGCGAACAACACATTCGCCGGGAGAAGGCCACCTCCAACATCTGCACCAACCAGGCGCTGGTGGCATTGATGGCCACCATCTTCCTGGTGGTTTATGGCAAAGAGGGTATTCGCGAATTGGCATTGCACAACCTGGCCAAGGCTGATTACGCAGCCAAACAGTTTTCGAGTATAGGAGGCGCCCGGCTCCTGTTCGCTGCGGCTCCGCGTTTCCATGAGTTTGTGCTCGAGACTTCAGAAGCCCCGGAGCAGCTAAACGCAAAACTGCTCAAGCAGAAGGTGATCGGCGGCTTGCCCCTAAGCCGCTGGTATCCGGAACTCGGCCACGCCACGCTGTGGTGCGCTACCGAGCTCAATACCCGGGAGCAGATCGATCACGCGGCGTCGCTGCTGCAGCTTGACTCCGAAGAAGTCTTTACCCGGGTTTGAAAGGCAAACAGGAAATGGCAACCACCACCCAGAATCACGTAGCGACCAAGCCTTTTGAAGGCGTGCGCCGCAAGGTGCAATCGCACCTGACCCAAAATGAGGCGCTGATATTTGAGAAGTCGTCTCCAGGCAAGAAGGCTTACAAGATGCCGCCGCTCGATGTGCCCGAGGTGGACCCCGCATCACTCCTGGGCGAAGCCGCACGCGCGGATCTGGGGCTGATGCCAGAGCTGAGCGAAATCGAAATCATCCGGCATTTCACGCGCCTCTCCACCTGGAATTACGCGATCGATCTGGGCATGTATCCGCTGGGAAGCTGCACCATGAAGTACAACCCACGGGTCAACGAATTCGTTGCCCGCCTGGAAGGGATTGCCGAGGCCCATCCTTACCAGCCGGAATCGCTTTCCCAGGGAGCGCTGGCGGTGATCCGGCTGTTGAAGGACTGCCTGCTTGATATCACCGGCATGGACGGGATCACGCTGCAACCCGCGGCCGGCGCGCATGGGGAGTTCACCGGGATCATGCTGGTGCGTGCCTACCATGAGTCCAAGGGAAATCCGCGGCACAGGGTCATCATCCCTGATTCCGCGCACGGAACCAATCCGGCCACGGCCGCCATTTGCGGTTACGAGGTAGAGAACCTTCCCTCCAATTCGTTGGGCATGGTGGATGTGGCGCAGCTGGAACAGATGGTCAGCGAAGAAACGGCGGCATTGATGCTGACCAACCCCAGCACCATTGGGGTGTTCGAGAGCGAGATCCACAAGATCGCCGACATTCTTCACGCGAAAGGGGCCCTGCTCTACATGGACGGCGCCAATATGAACGCCCTGGTGGGGAAGACGCGCCCGGGGGACTTCGGCGTGGACGTGATGCACCTGAACCTGCACAAGACTTTCTCCACCCCGCATGGGGGTGGTGGGCCCGGCTCCGGCCCGGTGGCAGTGAAAAAGATATTGGAGCCGTTTCTGCCCGCGCCGCAGGTGGTGTGGGACGAGCCCGATGCGAACGGCCGGCGGACGCTTCGCATGGCCTATGACCGTCCACAATCGATCGGACGGGTGCGCATGTTCTATGGCAACTTTGGCATGTTCGTGCGCGCGCTGGCTTACATCATGGCCAACGGCCCGGATGGGCTGCGCCAGACCACAGAAGATGCGGTGCTGAACGCGAACTACATCCGCAAGAATCTCGAGGATGTGTACGAGCTGCCTTACCGAACGCCCACACTGCACGAGGTGGTTTTCAGCGATCGGCGGCAAACGCAGAAGGGGGTCAAGACGGGCGACATTGCCAAGCGGCTGATTGATTATGGTTTTCATCCGTACACCACTTCCTTCCCGCTGATCGTGCCCGGCGCGCTGATGATTGAACCAACGGAGAGTGAATCGAAAGAAGAGCTGGATCTGTTTATCGATGCCATGCGGCAGATTGCGCGCGAGGCGGAAGAGAACCCGGAGCTGGTGCTCAATGCTCCGCATGCCACGCGGATCTCGCGCCTGGATGAGGTGATGGCGGCGCGCAAGCCGGTGCTGCGCTACACGCCGCCTGCGGATAAGTCTGAGTAAAGAAGAAAGGCGTGCCGTTGGGGCTAAACAGGCTGCGGAAAAAGGTCGAACAGGGGGCGAAACCCGTCCCCTCAGCGGCTAAAGCCGAACAGATTTTCAATCACTTACGGACGGCCTGAAGGCCGTCCCCTTCAAAGAATTCGGTTTTTCCGCAGCCTGTTCAGCCC
>DASRRN010000009.1:0-3087 GCA_035695685.1 Acidobacteriaceae bacterium
GAAAGACATGAGCTCCGCACTCGGCAAACAGTTTCGCCACGCCGGCGCCGATTCCTGCGGCCGCACCGGTGACGACGACGACTTTATCCTTGATCAGTTCCATCAACCGCTCCTGCCTACAAGGGCTGATGGTATCAAAGAAGGCTTATTCTCCAGGCTCTGCCTCCAGCCAAAAGCGTGACGGGGCGCCAAATTGCGATGGTCACCACCGTGCCGTTCCCGCCCTTCCCATCTTTCGTGGCGAATCCCGGCTCAGCACCGATGCTGAACAGCCATTCGCCGAGAGGCAGTTCCGGTATTCTGTAGAGAAGCATGAGGAGCTACAAATCCGTCCCACCGCGGAGTCTTTGATGGCCATCACGATTACTCGCACCGATCCGCGCTATGCGATGTTGCGACGAAGCCGCAACCTTCGGTGGGACGGCAATACAGCAGACGCGGCGGCGGAGATCGAACTGTGCGCAACCGCGGAGCAGGCGGCGGAAGCTTTGCAGCGCGCCGTAACGGCAGGAGTGCGCCCAACCGTGCGCAGCGGCGGCCACTGCTATGAAGATTTCGTGGTTAACAATCCTGGTGGCTCGATCCTGGACCTTAGCCTGTTGAAGAGCGATACGTTGCCCGGCGACGGAACCCGTCACCGCATAAGCCCCGGGCAAGAACTGGGCGAAGTCTACATTGACCTGTACAAGCGGCACGGTGTGACTATTCCGGCAGGCAGTTGTTACGAGGTGGGCGCCGGCGGGCATATCACTGGGGGCGGCTACGGGGTGCTGTCGAGACTGCATGGGCTCACCATCGACTGGCTTTCTGCGGTGGAAATCCTCACCGTCGATAGCAAAGGGCATGTGGCGCTCAAGACGGTCGACAAACAGCATGAGCCCGATCTATTTCGTGCCTGCCGCGGTGCAGGCGGAGGGAATTTCGGCGTCGTCACCGGCTTTCTCTTCGATCGCTTACCGGTGGCGCCCTTTGAAGTTGCGAATGCCCACCTCTCCTTTGACTGGGCCAGCATGACCGAGGACAACTTTATCGGCATCCTGCTGGCGTTCGGAGACTACTGGGAGAAGCGCGGCTGCGACAAGGATACCTGGGGACTGTTTGCCGCGATCGGTCTCACACACGTTTCTACGGGCCGAATTGGACTTTCCTTGCAATTCTGCAACCCGGATGGGCGCTGCGACGACCTGAAGCCATTAGAGGAGTTTCTCGATCGCTTTGAGCCGTTTGGTCCGGTGGAGAGACGCGCAGGTATGCCCGGCGACCAACGTTTTTCACCGCGCAGCCCAGCCGCTCGCCAACAGACAGGAAAATACAGCATCGATCGCCTGCTGTGGCTCGATGCGACGATTGGGGACAGCGGAAGCGGCCGCAGTGGCCGCGCGGCGTACAAATCCTCTTATATGAAACGGAACTTCACCCGCGCGGAAGCAAAGTGCATCTACAAGCATCTTACGAGGACAGTCCCGGGCGTCAACCTGCGCGGTTCAGTCATGGCGGTGGACTCGTATGGAGGCGCCGTGAATGCGAAGGGCTTGGCGGAGGTGACTTCGGTCTGGCAGCGTTCGTCGGTCATGAAGGTCCAGTTTCAGCAATATTGGGACCATCCGGAGGAAGATGCCGGCCGCCTGCAGTGGATGCGAGAGTTCTATACGGATCTTTACTCACAGCAGGTAGAGCCGCAGAACGCAGGCACACCCTACCCTAACGAGTACTACGAGGGTTGTTACATCAACTATCCGGACGGCGATATGCTCGCGTATGCCTTCTGGCCGCAGCTTTACTACGGCACCGACGATCTTTATCCATTTTTGCAAAAGGTGAAGCGGCACTATGACTCGAACAACGTCTTTCATCACAAGATGGCGATCCGCGCTTAGGGAGTTATCAGGCTGCGGAAAAAGTCTGATTGGAACCTATGACCAGGATGTCGTTGTGCAGACAATGATGGTGACCCTGCTCTCTGCCGCTTTCATCTGAAGCGGGTGGTGTGTTAGTGTTTTAGAGTGACTTCTGCTCTAAAAAGCCTCGTACGTTGTAGCCGTGCCTCCTCGGCGCCGGCCAGCTGTTGTTGCACGCGCTAGTTCTGTCAACAGCCCGATCAGCTCTCTCATTTCATAAGTTCCCAGGACATTCTCATTTGAGCCTAGCTCTCCATCTACGCATTTCTGCACCTCGCGCTTCCTTGTCGCAGCGCTCCTGCTTTTGTTGTTGCCGCTAGTTGTTCCCCTTCTTATCCGGAAAAAATCCTCCAGGAGTTTACTTATGCGTGACCTGCGGCTTCGACTTCGATATTGCCTGTTATCTCTTCTCATCGTGCCTGCACCCTGGGCTGGTGCCCAGATGGTGGGGGGCACGATCTCCGGTGACGTAGTCGATCCCGCAGGCGCAGCCCTGCCCCGGGCCGAGGTGCTCATCCGCAACGATGAGACGGGCAGCGAACGAAAATTCGTCACTGCGGATGGCGGCACCTTCTCCGCACCCTCGATCGCTGTGGGCGTATATACCGTTTCTGTTTCCCACGATGGATTCACCCCAATCGAACGCACCGGCGTCGCTCTGACCGTTGGCCAGAATGTCCAGCTGCACCTTACCCTCACTCTGGGTAGCGTGCAACAAACTGTCTCCGTGGTGGACACGCCTGCCGTGGTCGATGTCTCTACCCTCCAGACGCAGGGACTTGTGGATGAGCGGCAGGTAAAGGAGCTACCGCTGAATGGGCGGAGCTTCGACCAGCTTATCCAACTCAACCCGGCATCGGTCAGCTACACTACCCAGCGTTCGGGCGGTGTAGGCACATCCAACTCTTCGGTCGGCAATATGTACTCCGTCTCCGGGCGGCGCCCGCAAGACAATCTCTTTCTATTGAACGGAATCGAGTACACCGGGGCCTCTCTCATCAACGTAACCCCTGGGGGCACGAGCGGGCAGCTGCTGGGAGTGGACGCGGTCCGCGAATTCAACGTGGTCAGCGATACTTATGGCGCGAATTACGGTAAGCGCACGGGCGCGCAGGTTTCGATCGTTACCGCGTCAGGGGGAAATAAACTCCACGGGTCGGCGTATGAATTCCTGCGCAACAGTGCCCTG
>DASRRN010000010.1:0-13249 GCA_035695685.1 Acidobacteriaceae bacterium
TTGTAAGCGGCATCTTTCCCGATCCGCTCCCAGGCTGTACCATTCGAAGGATTCCTACCTCATTTGATCCTACGAGGAACCGCGATGCGAACGAGCATATTGGTAACCGGGTCGGTCGCCGCGCTGCTGCTCTTGTCATCGTGTGGGAAACAGGACAGCCTCAATGAAACCGTGACCTCGGGACCACGGGATCCCCGCCTAAGCGTACAAGCGGGCGGATATCACGGCAATCATTTCTCGGGTCCGGTTTACATTCCCCGTTCGTCTCCCATGGAGGAGGGCACAACCGCGTACAACGTGGTCTATCAAGATGGCGTGACGGTCCTCAGCAGGGCCGATACGTTGCGGCATCTGCTGGCCATCCGGCGGGACGGGAGCTACGTCTTTGACGCCTCGGCCAGTCGAATCGCGAACCTCGAGCCCGGAAGCATACTCCTGCTGTCCGGCCTGGCGTTATGCACGGTGGTCGATGTAAAAGAAACCAGTGGCGGATACCTGATCAAGACGGGACCGGCAAAAATCACCGACGCCATCAAGGACGGCCGTCTGGAGGGCACGTACCGGATCGATTTCAGCAGGATGAAAAGCAGCGTTGCCCAGGGCGTAGCTGATTTTGATGTAGACTTTGGCGGTTACAATTACCACGTCAAATTCACGCCGGGCGACGATCGCATTCAGGTTCAGGCGACCATTAAATTTGGCGGCAGCCAGGGCACCCTGGCATATGAGGGCATCGGTTACCTTAGCAACTTCGTTTCGACCATCAAGATGCAGATCAAGGATGGCGAACTCACCGATCTCAGGTTTACCAATGCGAATCTCACTGGCCAGACGGAGCTGAAGTGGTTTGCGGTGGCTACGGATGCCATGAAATCGGGGTCCATGGCCAAGATCACGTCCTGGCCCGCCGAGCTCTTGAAGAGCGCACCGCTCTCCAAAGCCGCCTACCATGTCCCTATCCTGGTGGGAGCGGTGCCGTTCGATCTGCGGATATCGCTCGGCTTCAGCTTTATTCCCGCCCTCACCTCAAAGAATAGCGTCGTTGAGGGTAGCAAGCTCATAAAGTACAGTGGCAGCGGCGGGTTCATTTTTTCGAATGGCCAGACCAGGCCTTCAGGATCTATCAATGTCGATGCGGATGTCGCCGGGACCGATAATCGAGTAGTGGCCGCCGGTTCGGTGGGCTTTACCGCGGCTACGGAGGCGCCTCGGCTGGAGTTGGCCATGGGCTGGCCGCCGTCACCCTTGCCGGCCGCGGGTTATCTCAACTTCATCGCTTCCTACGGCATAGTGACCAACGGGATGATCAGTCCAATTCCATGCCAGACCAACGTCATGGCATTCAGCGTGAACGCAGGATCCGCCTACTCGTCACCAAACACCTTCGCCACCTGGTTTGGAACAGCCACCGGAGTAACCTCGTCCGTCTCGCTCTGGCAGAAGACTAAAAAATCAGCCGGCGCTGGTGGTCTTATGTGTCCCAGCTGAGCTAGGCAACCATGACCATCACATTTAAATCTCCTGGCTAGCCATCTTCACCAATATCTTCGTGCCAGATTTCTGGATGTTTGCGTATGAAGTCTTCCATCATCTGCACGCATTCTCCAGAGTTCAGATCGATAACCCTTACCCCAGCCGCACGGAGCCAGTCGAGGCCGCCGCTAAACGTCCTGCTCTCGCCTACGACCAGTGTGCGGATGCCGAACTGACGCACCAGACCGCTGCAGTACCAGCACGGCGCCAGTGTAGTCACCATCACGATATTGCGGTAGGAGCGTAATCGACCCGCGCGGCGAAAAGCGTCAGTCTCCGCGTGGACCGAGGGATCGCCTTGCTGTACCCGTCGATTGTGTCCAGAGCTGAGCAGCTGCCCGCGGTTATCGAACATTGCTGCGCCAATGGGAAGGCCACCTTCTGCCAGGCCGCTCCGGGCTTCCCGTATCGCGACCGCCAACATCGACGCCCAATCCTGCTCCACGTCCATTCCTCACCCCTCAGTGAGAATACGTACCCAGCCTTTCGATTGTCGAGATGAACGATCGGAAAGAAAGAGGCAAGCGTTTCAGCCAAGTGTGGCTAGCAACAGCAAGCCAGCATGAAAGCATCCTACCGCCTGCTCCGTTGCATACCTGCAGCGTGAGCATGGAAAGGATTTTCAATGACTCGATACAACCAATTCAGAGCGATGCTACTTTGCGGTGTCACTCTTCTATCGGCAGGCTGTAACAAGCAGGACAACTCCAAGGCTAACTACCAATCCGCAATTAACGACTATTACAAGGCTCATCCGGCCTGCGTCTGGCAGGACACTAAGAAGTTTCCAGTGCAGGCTGCGACTTCGGACGATGCCAAGACAGAGGGTTACGATGCCCTCACGGATGCCGGCCTTCTCACCCGCACGACCGGAGAGAAGAAGGTGTTCATTGTTGCTTCCAAGCAGGTGAATAACTATGATTTGTCAGCTCAAGGGCGTTCAGCCTGGACGCCGGATACGACCCAGCCGGGATACGGTAATTTCTGTTACGGCCATCGTGCTGTCGATTCCATCGATAGCGTTACCAACGGAGTCAACGGGTCCGGTTTGAAGACGGCCCAGGTGAATTACCACTACAGCTTCACCGATGTTCCGGCATGGGCCAAGTCGCAGGAGGTGCAAACAGCGTTCTCATCGGCCGGCGCGGCACTGGCGCATAGCCAGCCCGGCCAGGATTCACTGGTGATGAATGGCAATAATTGGCAAGTAACGAAGTAACGAGGGTGTCCCATCCTTGAGATGTTTTCAAAGATGGGCTGAGCCATCGCTTACTGCTGCGCCGACTCAAGGGCAAACAAAAGCAAGGAACGCGCTGTGACGCCATAAGAGTCGGCCACCTTGAACCATCCCTTCTCACTGTTGTCTGCGACGTTGGTGTCGATCAACAACGACCAGGTATCTCCACCAGGGCACGCAGGCAAAGTGAATTCAACCAGATCGTGATAGTCGTTGATTACGATCAACAGGGTTGCTTGCTTTCCTCTCTGCCTGATTCCGGTCACTTGTGCGCGCCCATCGAGCAGCATGCCGAAGCAGCGCATGTTCGTATCGCCCCAATGCTCCTGCTCCATTTCGGATCCATTGGCGTTAATCCAGGTCAGATCCTTGACCCCCAACTCCTCGTTGTATTGACCGGTGAGAAAGAGATTGCGTCGCAGGATCGGATACTTGTGCCGCATGCGGGTAAGCTTCCGGGTAAAGGCAACCAGCGGCTCGTTCTTCTCCTGCAGCTCCCAATTGACCCAACTGATCTCGTTATCCTGACAATATGCGTTGTTGTTACCGCCCTGGGTCCGGGCGAACTCGTCGCCAGCCAATATCATGGGCGTACCCTGAGCCAGCAACAAAGTCGCGAGGACGTTGCGTATCTGGCGCTTGCGCAAAGCATTGATCTCAGGGTCGTCCGTAGGCCCTTCGACGCCGCAATTCCAGGAGTTGTTGTTAGAACTGCCGTCCTTGTTATCTTCTTCATTCGCCTCGTTGTGCTTCTCGTTGTAAGTGAAGACATCGTTCAAAGTGAAACCGTCGTGGGCGGTGACAAAGTTGATCGACGCCCAGGGTCTGCGTCCTTGATGATTGAAGATGGATGCGGATGCACATAGGTTATCCGTCAGAGCGGCGGCCGGGGCGTTACCGGTCCAAAATTTGCGGGTGTGGTCGCGGAATTTGTCATTCCACTCTGCCCAGCCCGGAGGAAAAGCGCCCACCTGGTAGCCGCCAGGCCCGAGATCCCAGGGCTCAGCGATGAGCTTGATCCTGGAGAGGCATGGATCCTGGCTGCAGGCTTTGAGGAATCCACTCTGATTGTCGAACCCGTTGGGTTCTCGCGCAAGAATGGTCCCGAGGTCAAACCGAAAGCCATCGACGCGGGTCTGTTCGGCCCAAAACCGCAGGCTATCGGTGACCAACTGAATCACGCGCGCGTGACTAATATTCAGAGTATTTCCGGTCCCGGTATCGTTGATGTAATAGCGCGGCTTATCAGGCAACAGACGGTAGTAAGTTGCGTTATCAATCCCCTTGAACGATAGCGTAGGCCCGCGTTCATTTCCTTCCGCAGTGTGGTTGTAAACCACGTCCATAATGACCTCGATCCCTGCATCGTGGAAGCGAGCGACCATCTCCTTGAATTCGCGCAGTGCATGCTTGCGGTCGGCAGCATAGCGCGTATCGGGCGCGAAGAACCCGATACTGTTGTAGCCCCAGTAGTTGGTCAGACCCATCTCCAGCAGGTGGCTGTCATTGATGAAAAAATGGACCGGCAGCAATTCGACCGAGGTTACGCCCAGTTGCTTGATGTACTTGATCACGGCGTCGTCGCCCAGCCCGGCGTAAGTGCCGCGCAGGTGGTCTGGCAGCCCGGGAAAAAGTTTAGTGAAGCCTTTGACGTGCAGCTCATAAATAATCGTGTCGTCAAACGGTACTCGGACCTCGCTCAGCACACTTTGACCATGCCAATCGAAGTTGGGATCCACAACCACGCACTTGGGCATGAACGGGGCGCTATCCCGTTCATCGAAGGTCGTATCGTCACCAGACTCCATCTGGTAGCCAAAGACCGCGGGATCCCACTTGAGCTGGCCGCGATGCGCCACCGCGTAGGGATCGAGTAATAATTTGTTGGGATTAAAACGATGCCCAGCCTCGGGTTCATAAGGTCCGTGCACGCGATACCCATAAACCGCACCCGGACGTACATCCGGGAGATACCCATGCCAGATCTGATTTGTATATTCGGGCAATTCGATTCGCTCCAACTCCTGTTCACCTTTTTCGTCGAAGAGGCAAACCTCGACTTTGGTGGCGTGGGCGGAGAATAAAGCGAAGTTCGTGCCTTTCCCATCCCAGGTTGCGCCTCGTGGGTGAGGCAGGCCTTCTGTGATTGGGGCAGTGCGCGGTTCGGTTATGGTCATTGCGGGCATGATGATCTGGATCCTGTCGTACGGAGGTTGATAACAATTCCAAAAACAAACGTAGATTCAGATAGATGCGGATTTCCGGGTTTTAGCTGGTTGGCTGCTCTAAGCAGGCGTCCGGGCGAGCATCATTTCTTCAGTCCACCAACCGCAGGTGCCGAAATTTGCAGCTTTTCGCTCAGCAAACCTTAATCGCTCGCCCGCTAGATCACCCTTTGGGAATTGGAGTGAGGAAACCCTGGTCCCGCAGCCATTGCTCAAGCAAGACGGGCCACAGGTCCAGCGCCGCGATCCCCGCTCCCATTCCGCTGCCATGATCCCCATGGCGGAAGATATGCAATTCTGCCGGGACCCCTGCGGTCAGTAAGGCGTTATAGAAAACGACGCTGGCGCTGATGGGGACTGTGCGGTCGTCCGAAGTGCTGTAGATAAATGTGGTTGGCGTTTGGGAAGTAACGTGCAGGCTGGGGGTATATTTCTGTTCGTCGTCCTTGCAGGTTTCGGCCGGAATGGTCTTGATCACCGAGCAGTAGCTGATGTAGTGGCCGCTGGGCTGCATGGCATTCAGCCAGGGGTAGCCGAGCACCAGAAAATCAGGCCGGCTACTCATACGCTCGATCGGGTCGGTCGCGTCGGGTTTTCCAGCGTCGAAGAGCGTGCCGGTGGCCGCTGCCAGGTGGCCTCCAGCGGAAAAGCCAACGAAGCCGATGCGGTCGGGGAGAAAGCCGTAGGCGGAAGCCGAGGACCGCACCAACCTTACGGCGCGTTGCGCATCCTGAAGTGGAATCGGGTAAAGATATTTCGCCCCCAGCCGGTATTTGAGCACAAAGGCGGTGACACCCTTGGACGTGAACCAATCGGCGACCTGGCGGCCTTCAAGGTTGCTGGCCAGGCCGAGGTACGATCCGCCAGGGGCGACAATCACTGCCGATCCCGTACCTTTTCCTTTCTGAGGGAGGAAGACGGTAAGCGTTGGCAAATCGGCCGGATCAGTGCCCACAACCTCGGGCGCTCCACTCGGCCATAGCTGCAGGGTGGAGATATCGAGAGCTGGATCGATCGATTGCTCAACCTGCGATCGCGCCCGCCGCGCGTCGACCGCAAACAGGCAGAGAACAGCTATCACCAAAATCTTCTTCAAGTCTTGCCTCCTCCACGCCACAACGATTCCTCTCAGGGTGTGCGGCCCCCCTCGAAAGGATTGTTCTCTGGCCCTCAACCCCAAGTGCTTTTCGGAACCTTTCGGGCAGAGATGGGCAATCGTCGCCTGTTGTTCATTCGATTTTGGCTGCCAAAAGCGGTCCCCGGGGTCACGAACCGATCGCGTGGTCCATCGTAATCTGTTTCCTCCCAAATGGTTGCCCGAGATCCGCCCGAATGAGGGTTTCGCGGCGACGCATGGATCACTAACTTGGAATCATCGCGGCACAATCCCCCCGCGATTTGCTCGAAAGGTGGTCCGCGATGCTGAGTGCCAACGTTGCTTTCAACACAGTTAGCCCGTTTCCAGGAATTGCGTCCAAGAAGATCCAACTTCGTGCCGCCAAGGCTGTTGCGCGCCCGGGCCATGCACTGAGTTTGGTCGAAGCCGGAACCTACGGAAATCGCATGGCGAAACACCTGCACATGGCGAGCGCTCCCGCAATCAGCGTGAAGACCCGGCTCCGGGCGCAGCTTGCTGTGACGCGGCTGCGCTCGGAAACGGGACTCGTTGACCGGACGACGCCGTTTCCTTGCGAGCGAGCCTTCACCGTTCAGTTGCATCTACGGCCGGTCTCTCCCGTCAAATTTTGGCTTCACGAGCGGCCGGTGGCGGTGGACGCGGCACAGGGGGAAGGCAGCGTCAGCGTCTTCCATTTGGAGCAGGAACCCGCCCTATATCTGGGAAGTGCATTCGACATGGTGCAGTTTTATGTGCCCCGCGTTGCCCTGGATGAGTTCGCCGATGAAAACGATGGCTGCCGATGCGAGACCCTCAGCTGGCCTTTTGGCAAGGTAGATTCCAAGCTGAGGAATTTGGCTTTGTGCCTCTTGCCCGTCCTGGAGAAACCTCAAGCCGTTAGCGAACTGTACGTGGACCACCTGGTGTTCGCGGCGCACGCCTATATCGCCCGCACCTACGGTGGAATCACAATTGCACCATCCATTGTGCGCGGAGGGCTAGCCCCGTGGCAGTTGCATCGGGCTACGGAGATGCTCAAGGCAAATCTGGATGGACAGATCACGCTCTCCCAGGTGGCGCGCGAATGCAAACTTTCCGTCAGTCATTTCGTGCGTGCATTCAAGCAAACAATTGGGCAGCCGCCCTACCGCTGGCTTTTGCAACAACGCATCGACGCAGCCAAGGAACTTTTACTGCACTCCGGCCTACCCATGGTAGACATTGCACTCAAATGCGGATTTGCCGATCAGGCATGTTTCATCCGGGCGTTTCGGAAGTTGCTTGACACCACCCCCGGGGAGTGGCGGCGGATACGGATGCAGTAAGACCTGGTGTTCGCCGCCGCCACAGATCACTTCCACGACCATCAGTCGAGGTTGTTGACAATTTCCCCCAGGAACCATGCCCGGCGCTCTGTCTCGTCGATCCAGACCTCGATCAGGCTGGTTGTCGCCACATCGTTGTGTTGATCGCATATTTCGTGCGCGGAGCGTAGCGACGCTGTCAGCTGCCGGTTATCTGCAAACAGCTCACTGAGCATGGCTTTGGGAGAAACGTGGAGGCCGTTGTTATCTTTGAGCCGTTGGTAACTCGCGATCTCGCCAATGGAATGAATTGTGGTGCCCCCCAACTTGCGAGCTCGCTCGGCGATGGGGTCGGTCATGGCAAAGATTTGATCGCCGTGCTCATCGAGAAGCAGATGATAGTCGCGGAAGTTCTTTCCGGTCATATGCCAATGAAAGTTCTTGGTTTTCAAATAAAGGGCGAAAGAATCGGCCAGCAAGTGACGCAGCTCGCCTGATATTTCCTCTACTGCGTCGTGGTCCAACTGTCCAACGTTCTTTACTGCAGCTTTCTCATTCTTTGATTCAACCTTTTCTGCTGTTGCCATCGTATCTCCTTCTGTCCGCCGCGGAGAGTCATCTCCGCGCCGCTACCTTACATGGATGCATGCGCCCATGAAGCGTGTTTTAAATTTCTCGTTTGGCCAGCGCCGGCATTCCAGTCGCTGGTTGCAGCAATAAGAGCAAACTATGCGCAAGCTGTAACAAGATGTTGCTTGGCAGAAGCGGCAGAGTGATAGGAGAGGAGACCATGCCTGACGTTGAGCGGTACGATGCCGTTGTGCTGGGCACCGGAGAGGCCGGAAAGTACATGGCCTGGCACCTGGGCGCCGGCGGCAAACGCGTGGCGTCCATCGAGCGCAAATACATCGGAGGTGCCTGCCCAAACGTCGCCTGCCTGCCGAGCAAAAACGTAGTTCACGGCGCAAAGGTAGCCTCTTATTTCCACAGAGCCGAAGAATTCGGCATCTTGACTGACAGTTGGACCGTTTCCATGCCGGGTGTTCGAGCGCGCAAACGGCAAATGGTCGACGGTCTTCACCGCGTGCACATGGACAACTTCGCCCGCAGCAAGGTAGAAATCGTCATGGGGGAGGGCCGTTTCATCGCCGACAAGACCCTGAAAGTCTCGCTTCCGGGCGGAGCAGAGCGCATTCTCCATGGCGATCAGGTCTTTATCAACACTGGCACACGGGCGCTGATCGGTAACATACCGGGCCTGGCTGAATCCTCTCCGCTCACTCATGTAGAAGCGCTGGAGCTCGACACCGTCCCGGAACATCTGCTGATTCTTGGGGGCGGCTATGTCGGTCTGGAATTTGCCCAGGCCATGCGGCGCCTGGGCAGCCGCGTGACCATCATGGAGCGTAATGATCGCCTTTTGCACCGTGAGGATCTAGACGTTTCCGAAGCACTGACACAACTCTTCCAGGACGAGGGTATCGTCACTGTGGCAAATACCAACCTGGGGCGGGTAGAAGGCCAATCAGGCCACGGAGTGCGCCTGCATGGCTCAAGGCGTGGGTCCGAGATCATTGTCGAAGGTTCGCACTTGCTGGTAGCGACTGGCCGCTTGCCCAATACGGAAGGCATGGGGCTCGAACTGGCGGGAATCAGGACCACGAAAAAAGGATTTATCGAAGTAAACGAACGGCTGGAGACGAGCGCTCCTGCCGTTTGGGCGCTCGGCGACTGCGCCGGTAGTCCTTTCTTCACCCACATCTCATTCGATGATTTCCGCATCGTCCGTGACAATCTTGGAGGCGCCAACCGGACAACGACGGGAAGACAGGTGCCGTCCTGTCTCTTTACTGACCCTGAACTGGCGCGAGTAGGCCTGGACGAATCAGAGGCGAAGCGGCAGGGCATTCCTTACCGGCTAGCGAAAATACCTATGGCAGCCGTGCTGCGGACCCGCACCCTGGCTGAGACGAGGGGATTTCTGAAAGCGCTGGTCAGTGCAACGGATGATCAGATTCTCGGATTTACTGGTTTCGGCGTGGGTGCCGGCGAGACCATGGCTACCATCCAGCTCGCCATGAGGACCGGCACACCGTATACCGTCTTGCGCGATATGACACTCACCCACCCCACGCTTGCGGAGGGCCTTGTGCCCCTTTTCTCTTCCGTGTCCGGGGGACGATAGCGAAACTGGTCTACGGGTGACCCGTCCACAGATTTCCTGTTGAGATTGACGGCGCTGGTAACCTCGCACGGCTTTTCCTAAAAGAACCAAACACGCGGTCATGGTCAACGAACTGAATCAGCAATGCAGCATAACGTAGCGGTCTCTACCTCACCTGCATCGCCCCAGCCCTCAGTCACATTACCAATCCACCAATGGCAAGCGCCACGATCAGCCCCCCTATCACAAGGTCGGCAAACCGCGGCCTCGCCCTGGTAGCACGCGCAGGGCCAAGTATGATGATCAATTCGTTCGTTACTATTTCCTGCCCTTCCATCGCATCACCTCCGGCAATGCTCAGTTCGCGGCAGCGGCCGTATCTGAAGTCGCCACCATCGTCTTGCGCAAAGCAACTTTGGCACGCGCCAGCCGGGACTTGGTCGCCGGAATGGAAATACCCATGTTTCGGGCAATCTGTTTCATGGAGTGTCCCTCCATCTGTCCCCGTTCCACAACAGAGCGAAGTGCATTTGGCAAGCGGCAAATGGCCCTCTTCAGGTGCAAAGACCTCTCACGTCCGGCATAATGCTTCTCTGGGTCCGCTGAGTAGTCGGCGATTTGCCACGTCTGCCACGTCTCTCCGTCAGCGGTCGCATCGATCGAAGTTTCAAGACGGATACGCCTCTTTCGCAGGATCATCAGCGCCGAATTGATACCGATACGAGTGAACCAGGTTGCGAAGCTGGACCTGCCATCAAACTGTTTCAAATGCAGAAAGGCTCTCATCATGGAATCCTGAAGGGCATCTTCCGCATCCTCTCGGTTCTTGGTCACCCCGTAGATGGTATTGAAGACACGCTTTGAGTTGCGCGCGCAGAGTTCGACAAAGGCCCACTCGTGGCCGGCTTGCGCCGCCTCAATCAGCAGGTTGTCTTCCATAGCGCCGGGTTCCAGACGCTGGGCAATGCTGTCATTGATCACGCTGCAGGAAGTCATAGAAACACCTCGAAGAGATTTAGAGAAGCAACCGGGGAAAATTCGTGTGTGGAAACGGCCTGTGCGTACCGTGAGAATGACAGAAGCCCTGCGGAACAAACCAGTGAGCAACTGTTAGCTAACGGTGATCTGCAATATGGGGCGGCACCAACGCGTTATCACAATATGACTAGTCAAAAGTAGATTAGGCGAGCAGGCGGTAGCTTGATTTAAATTGCTTTTAATTTGCTCATCTTGCGGGAAGGGAAGGGAACCAATCGGATGGTAGGGACTGTAGTGATTGAGCAGCAGTGGTTGTCTCCAGCGCAATCGTGACCCCAACCAGCCGGCTTTGCACTTGCTTTGCTGCAATAACAGTGACAAATCAAGCGGGCGGGAGGAAAAGTAACCGCGATCTACCTTTTTCCTTCCATGGCGGACGACATCGGAGAGCTAGGCAACGCGAGCTGAGCTCACGACATCTTCTTAAAGGGCGAAGGAAAAGCGTAGGAGGCCAAAATGGGACAACGCCAGAGTTTTGTGGACAATTACAGCCACATCAGCCAGTACCAGGAACAGAAAGCGAACGCGGATTAAACCGAAACGCAGTTCATGTAACATCCTCCCTAAGTAGCCGCCCGGCCGCGAAGGAGAAAGAGACATTGGAGCAGAAGGATTGGGCTGGAATATTTCCGGCCATCACGACGCCATTTCAGGCTGATCTTTCAGTCGACTATGAAGTATTTGGAGCGCAGGCTCGATGGCTGGTGGAGTGCGGCTGCAAGGGAATTGTTGCTCTCGGATCTCTGGGTGAAGCGCCGACCCTGAACATAGAGGAAAAAGTTGAAATTCTGAAACATGCCCGGCAGTCCCTCAACGACAAAGCGCTGGTCATTGCCGGTATTGCTGCGCTTGGCACTGCGGAAGCGGTCTGGCTGGCAAAAGAGGCATATCATGCGGGCGTGGACGGCCTGATGGTGTTGCCGCCGCAGGTGTACCGCAGCGATTGGCGCGAAACACAAGCTCACCTGAGCGCCATCTTTCAGGCAACGCCGCTCTCGTGCATGCTCTATAACAACCCCATTGCGTATGGAACAGACATCATTCCGGAGCAGATGGTCGAGCTGCGGGCGCGGCATGAGAACTTTCACGCCGTGAAGGAATCGAGCGGCGACATCCGGCGTATCACTTCGCTCAAGCATTTGGGCTCGATGGCGATATTCGTTGGCATGGACGATGTGGTCGTGGAGAGCGTAGCCGCCGGTGCGACGGGCTGGATTGCCGGACTGGTGAACGCCTTTCCTGAAGAATCGGTGCGTCTATTCCGGCTGGCGCAAAGCGGCCCATCGGCGGATTTGGAAGCGCTTTACAGTTGGTTTTTGCCCCTGCTGCGGCTTGATACGGTGCCCAAGTTTGTGCAGCTGATCAAGCAGGTGCAAGAGGAGTGCGGCGGCCCTTCCGCGCGGGTGAGGCCCCCCAGGCTTGAACTTGCGGGAGCGGAGCGCGATGAAGTCATCGCACTCACTCGCGGAAGCCTTGCCAGCTGCCCGCATTAGATGGGGGTCAGGTCTCTCCCGTGATCGTCGGCTCCAGCAGAATTTGTTGTCTTGTGCTGGGTCCACTATTCGTTCGGCGACAGC
Source organism: Acidobacteriaceae bacterium (assembly GCA_035695685.1). Taxonomy (GTDB): domain Bacteria; phylum Acidobacteriota; class Terriglobia; order Terriglobales; family Acidobacteriaceae; genus PALSA-350. The sequence continues at coordinate 12,196 of DASRRN010000010.1, forward strand.
TGATCATCACTAACATCAGCAGGGCTGCGACGCCAGGGACCAGCAGGCCGATACGCAGAGATCCGGTACTGGTCGAAATCGTCCCCGTCAACCAGGAGAGTACGGCTCCTCCTAGTCCGGCGGAGGCAAACACCCAGCCGGCATTGCGCGACCCGCCGATCTCCGTCAGGAAAAGAGCAAGGATGAGGGGGAATAGGGGCGCCAGGGCGAGGCCGGTGAGAGCCGATCCTGCGAGGATGGTTGTCGGGCTGCGCGCCGCCAGCAGCAATGAGACGCCTGCTATGGTGGCGACCACAGCCGCTCGATAGAGACGAAGTTCCGCCACCCAGGCCAACAGGGCTGGCGTCACGCCTCGGCCGAACAATAAGGCCGCCCAAAAAACGGCGACCGCCAGGGTGCTACCAGCGAAGGTCCAGGCTGTGGTGCGAGTGGTATAGGTGCTCATCCAGCTCCCGACGGCAGCCTCGATCCCTACATAGAGAAAGGCGAGCAGGGCGAAATAAAGGATGGTTGTCGCCTCTTTGATCCCGCTGGGGGCCGATGCGGAATCTGTGGCAGCGTTCAGATCGCCGCGGTCCGCCAGCAGCGGTAACAGCACGAACGGTAAAGCCAGGAGTCCGACCAGGCCAAAGGCGGTACCGCCGGGGGCATGGCGTAGAAATTGGGCAGCCAGAAGAGGACAGGCCACGGAACCAGCGCTCCAGGAAAAATTCAAAAAAGCGAGCGCAGCTCCCATGCGCTTAGGGTGGCGCCGGCCTGTGAGGATGTTGTTCGATGTCATGGCCAGGCCAAGGCCGAGTCCGTACACTCCAAATGCGGGCAAGGATTCTTGTTGCAGCAGAAAAATACTGATCGCTCCTGCGCTAAAGAGTCCGTAGCCCAAGGCCAGGGTCTTCCAAAGATTGCCTCGGACCAACAGAGCGCCCGATGATGCGGTGGCAAACTGCACCAGCAGCAGAAGGCCAGCGTCTTTGTCCCGTAGGTGCCATTGCGCGGAGAGCCGCGGCAGAATACACCCCAGCAGCACCGTGCCGACGCCGGTGAGAGCGATTCC
>DASRRN010000011.1:0-2878 GCA_035695685.1 Acidobacteriaceae bacterium
AGTCCCGCAGGGACGGCTGAAAATAGGCCGCGACGCAATCCTCCTTCAGCCGTCCCTGCGGGACTCAATCATGTTGCGTGATGTACCCAGGACTGCGTCCTGGGCTAGGTTCAGCCGTCCCTTCGGGACTAAATTCGTAAATCCCGAGTTCTCACACGCGCTCTTAGCCCCTGACGAACGTCATTCCCGTATTCAGATGGTGAATCACTCTCAAACAACCGCTGCCTCCACTGCGTTGGAAGTTGCACCCATAGAGCCAGGACGCCAAAACGACCCAACGCCCTCCTACCTGGGATGTATTGACTTGGGTCCGCTACGGGATTAGTGTTGAAGTATGTCTCTGTACTGTCGCCGTAGCGCTGGCTGTCGCGTGATCCGCTGTTGCGTGATCCCATCGAGCCGTACGGGTACATCCTAAGAATCCAGCAATTCACCAATCTTCGGAACCCGGGTGTCGGCAATCAACGGCACGCGGGTTTTTCATTTTAGGGGAGATTATCGATGGCCGAGGTTAAGGAAACAAAAGCCCAGCGGATGGAGCGGCTTAAGCGGGAGAAGAACCCATGGGAGGCACTGGATGAAGTACGTGCCTTCGCCGCCGCCGGCAGGGAATCGGTGCTCCCCGAATGGGCGTCTGCCTATTTCAAATGGTGGGGCGTCTACACCCAGGGAGATGGGGCCGGTGCACTCGGCGGAAAAGGCGGGGAAGGCAAGGCCAGCGAATACTTCATGATGCGCATTGGGCTGCCCAACGGCATCGCTACTTCGGAGCAGATCGAGTTAATCGCCGACATCGCCGCCAAGCATGGCCGGGACCTTGTCGACATTACCGTTCGCCAGGCAATCCAACTGCATTGGCTCCCCATTGAGGCCATCCCCGGGATTATCGAGCGGCTCGATGGCGCTGGCCTTTCGCCAAAAGGCGCCTGCGGCGATGTGGTGCGCAATGTAACCGGCTGTCCCCTGGCTGGCCTCGATGCAGACGAGGTTCTGGATGCCTCTCCTATTGCCATTGCCGCGGCCGGAGACCTGAAAGGCAACCCAGAACTCTACAACCTGCCGCGAAAATTCAAGGTCTCGATTACCGGTTGTTCGGTGTGGTGTTCCTACCCGGAGATCAATGACATTGGGCTGACTCCGGCGGTGCGCTCAATCGGCAACGGGCGGGAGGTGGGATTCTCCCTGCGTGTGGGCGGTGGTCTCTCCGCTGATCCGCATTTGGGGGTTCGCTTGAATGCCTTCGTGCAACAGCACCAGGCGGTCACCGTAGTACGGAAGATCACTGAGCTCTTTCGCGATCAGCAGGGATTGCGCGAGAGCCGCGATCGGGCACGCATGAAGCATCTGTTTCTCCGCGAAGGGTGGACTGCCGAATCCTTTCTTGCCGACCTGAACCGGCGGCTTGGCTACCAACTCGATCCGGCGGTGGAGGAAAAGGTTCCGGACGACATCTATCGCGATCACGTGGGCATCCACCGGCAGAAGCAGGAAGGGCTTTGCTACGTCGGTCTTTCGGTGTTGCGCGGGCGCATGACCGCCGCGCAGTTGAGCGCCGTGGCCGATCTGGCGAAGCGCTACGGTAATGGCCAGCTGCGAACCACAGTCATGCAGAATCTGGTGATTGTGAACGTGCCCTCAAATCAAGCCCAGCTACTGGCCGTGGAACTGGAGGCGCTGGGCTTGCCGGTCGAAGGTTCCTCGTTCTGGAGAGGCGCGATCGCCTGCACGGGCAGCGAGTTCTGCAAGCTGGCGATTACCGAGACCAAGGGCTTCACTCGCTGGATTGTTGATGAGCTCGAAGAGCGGCTTCCGGGATTCGACCAGCAGCTTAAGCTGCACGTCACCGGCTGCCCCAATAGCTGCGGCCAGCACTGGATCGCCGACATCGGGATGGAAGGCAAGAAGATCAAGCACCAGGGCAAGCTTGAGGACGCGTACTACTTCTGCGTAGGTGGTTCCGTGGGCTTGCATCAGCAGATCGCGAGGCCAGTGGGATACCGCTGCCTGGCAACCGAAGTCCCAGATGCGCTGGAACGCCTGTTGAGCGGGTATTTAGAGGTGAGGCGCCCCGGCGAAAACCTGCGCGCATATTTCGCCCGCACCAGTGACGAGCAGTTGCGCGAGCAGCTTGCCGGCGCGGTGCTCGAGGCCGTGCCCAGGGATGCCGCTCCGGTCGGAGGTAGACACCTTGAGTGAGAGTGCCAGTCTTTTTCCTTTATTTCTAAAGTTGGAAGGGAAGAGATGCCTGGTGGTGGGCGCGGGCCTGATTGGTCTGGAAAAGGTCGAAAGCCTGCTGCGCTGCGGTGCGTCGATCCGCGTGGTGGCGCCCCACGCCGTTGCGCGGGTTCAGGAGTTGAGCTCCAGGGGAGTCATTGGCTGGCTGGCCCGCGGCTACGAAGCTGCGGACGTAACCGGTTGTGATCTGGTCATCGCAGCCACCGGCGATCGCGAGGTCAATCGGGCGGTCTTTGCAGAGGCCACACGCAACCGAATCCTGTGCAACACTGCAGATGATCCGCCCTTGTGCGACTTCTTCTTTGCCTCGATCGTGCAGCGGGGCGATCTGCAGATTGCTATCTCGACTGCGGGTCAAAGTCCGGCATTGGCGCAGCGCCTGCGGCGGGAAATCGATGCTCAACTCCCTTCCGACCTGGGACCCTGGCTCGCCGAGTTGGGCCAGCTGCGGCGCGAAGTCCTGCAGGCGATGCCGGCCGGGGCAGAGCGCAAAGCACTCTTGCACGAACTGGCGCATCGCCAGGTTTGTGGCCTGCCTGCGTGCCCGGCACGCAATTTTGTAAGCGCAGAAATCAAGCATGAGGTTCCGCAATGACCAAGGCAGAAGCGGGCAAGGTCTACCTGGTGGGTGCGGGGCCTGGCG
>DASRRN010000012.1:0-3051 GCA_035695685.1 Acidobacteriaceae bacterium
CGGCCACCGTGCGCTTTCTTTGGCTTCGTCGCATGGCGCTGCGACGACCCTGAGTGTGCATACCACCCATCCAATAAGTAAAGAGAAAGCCCCACTGGTCGTCGTCGACCGGTGGGGCTTTTTGTCGTTTGGAGAGGGTGAACCCTCAATCGCTGTAGAGCTGCCATGATGCCCTGGAGATCAACTCGTCCAGAAGCCCAAGTGCGGTGAGCTGCTCGGCGACGAGGTCCATTCCGTCGCGGCCTATCTGCTTCTCCTCGGTGGTTCCCTCGTCGATCAAGACCTGGAGCTGACAGATGCTCTGTATCGCTGTGGCTATTGTGGTGGTCGCTTCTGCTGTAGTCATTTGAGTCTCCTCTCCATCTCCTCACTGTTCCGTGATGCCGCGTTCCCCAGGCTGACGCCTGCTCCGATGATCCCCACGATAAAGCCCCAGAACATCAAGAATCCGATCAGCGGTAGGCATAGGACGAAGACAACCAATAGGATGAGATCGCCCCAGCCAACCATCTGCGGAAACCAAAGAATGTTGAAGGCTGCCGCCACGATCGCGAGCAGATGGATCAGGACGAAGATACCGACGAGCGTGCCGATAACCTTCAGGGCTATCATCGCGCCCCTGGCGCGCCTTGCGAGATTGTGATCGATCACCGGTCACCCCTTTGCTCAAGCCAAAGCTCGAAGGTGGTTTTGCGGCGTCTGCGTACAGCAGTCTCTTTGGCCGCCCACTCCCCGTGAACGGTACTCAGAGCATCGGGAGTGATTGCCCCTTGGCGCGCTGCCTCACCGGCGTGAAAGCGGGTGCGATTCAGCTCATCGATCTGGTTGGCGGTGGAGGGGACGGCGAAGAGTTTCCTTATCGGACGCTCTACAGCCGCTCGACCGAATGCGGGAATTTTCGCCTCAGCTTTCTTCTGGCGTTCGAGGGCGATGATGACCAGCTCCCTAATCCCCTGGAGGGCACCGGAGCGGGTAAGGTATGCCTGACCGCGCGCGATGCGAACGGTGCGATCGGAGCCGACGACGAAGCAGGAGCCATCGGGCTGGTGGGTCAGGCGGCCAGTGACCGTCTCGATGCGGTTGGTTTGAAGGGTGTGTGTGATGACGTAGGCGGTTACGGTGCTGGCGGCGTGGACCTGGGGGACGGGACCGGAGACAGAGCGACGGAAGAGGATCATGCGTGACCTCGAACGAGATCAGCAAGATCAGGTGCCGATGTACACCCGCTGTACACTCTGCCGAGCTTTTTGCGCTTTTTCCGCTTTCTGCGACATTTATAATCTGTAAGTTACAGATTCTATTAGGGCCTCTAACGTAGGGATCATACTGCGGCACGAGTGGAGGCGGCCGATGACGGCCCGAATGGCTGGAGTTGCCGGGGATCGTGGCGAGCGGTGGCCTGCGGTCGTTGCCTCAGTTGCCGTGGGCGCTGCGTTCTTTGCGCTGTGGTTCTGGCTGCTGCCGCCGTGGCTGGGATTTCATGTAGAGACGCCTGGCCTGGCGCGGTGGCGGTGGATCGCAGCAGTGCCGTCGGTCCTAGGGTTCGCGGTGGCGCTGCGGTGCATCTGGGATTTTGGTTGGACGGGGCGGGGAACGCCCGCGCCGATGATTCCGCCGAGGAAGCTTGTGGTGGTGGGCTTCTATAGATATGTACGAAACCCGATGTATGTGGGTTTCTTCGTGGGCTGGGCGGGGCTGTGGGTGGTCTTCGGACGAGCGAGCGTGATGGCAATCGCTATTGCGGCCGCAGGCGTTCTGGCGACCGCTCTCTTTGTACTGCTGTATGAGGAGCCGACGCTGCGCCGCAAGTTCGGCGCGGACTACGAGGAGTATTGCCGGAACGTCCGGCGCTGGGTGCCGCGGCTGCGGGCGTGGGAGCAGTGAACCGGTAGCTTTTCATCGAACGCTATTGCGCCGGTGTCCTGGTAAAGACTGCATCGTGCTCGGTTGCCAGGTTTTCGATCAGGACCTGATTCTTGTCCGGGGAGAACTTTGCGCCGCGCCGCGCGAGGCCGCTGTCTTCCCCGGCGAAGTAGTAGGTGAAGGTATCGGCGTCCCAGTGGGAGAGCTCGTAATAGGTTCCGCGTGAGGGAAGGCGCAGGATCAGTCGGTGGTTTTCGACGGAGACTTCGAGCGAGCCGAAGTATTCATTGGAGTATGTGCCGACATAGGCGGTGAGCGGTTTGGCGACGGCCGAAGTTTTGGGAAGCGGCAGGGTGGCGTAGTTTGTCTGCGTCTCGGCCATCATCTGGTTCATCACATGGCCAACGAGCGCGAGATAGTCACGCTGCTGCTTGCCAGAATGCAGGTAGTCGAGAAACGTGAGGCAGATCGCCTCCGGCAGACCGACCGGTATGCTGTTGGTGAGGACGAGCACGCCGATGTGCTCCTCGGGAACAATGTAGACCGCGGTTGAGGCGCCGAGGAAGAAAGCGCCGCTGTGGTTGATCTCGAGATGCCCGTCGGGAGTGGCTCCGACGTTCCAACCGAGCCCATAGTTTTGGCCGCCGGGGCACACATTGGGCTTTGCCGGATCGGCAGCTACGCGACAGACCTGCGCTTTGTGCGTTTCGGCAAGCGCATTGGCATCGATGAGCTGTTTGCCGTTCCACTTTCCTCCATCGAGTTGCAGACGGACCCATTGGGCGAGATCGCGAGCGCTGGAGCTGACACCCCCGGCCGGCGATTCAGCGTCGGCGTCACGCACAAACCGGTTCACGGGCTGGCCGTTGAGGAAGATGTGCAGCGCGGCCTTATTCGCGCGATTTTCGTAGTCGGAGAAGCGTGAACTGGTGGAGGTCATGCCGAGAGGAGCGTAGAGCTGCTCTTCCGCGATCGTCTCCCAGGGCTTGCCGGTCCTGGTGGCAGCGGCGATAGCTGCGGTGGTGTAGCCGAAGTTGCTGTAGGCGTATGTCTTGCGAAACTCGCCGGGGAGCGGCAGATACCGCATGCGGTAGAGAATCTGCGGACGGGAATAGCCGAGACTTTCCAGAATGTCGCCGGATTCGGTGGCGAGGCCGCTGCGGTGCGAGAGGAAGTCGCGGATGGTGA
>DASRRN010000013.1:0-9611 GCA_035695685.1 Acidobacteriaceae bacterium
TTCCGGAATGAGCAATCTCCCCAACAACGGCGGCGTCTGCAGAACGTGGAAGAACTGTCCGCTCACAAACTGGCCCTCGACCTCCTCGTTTCCAGAGGACCCGCGGACCTGCAGGCTGGCATGAGAGAAGGCAAACACATCACTAAAGACTTCATGCCTGCGCTCCAGACTGCGAAAGAATGGAGCACCCATGGTATAGCTCGGCTGCGGCCCTCCCCGATCAATCCGCAGCAACGCCAGCTGCTCGCTGTGCGGTACCGGCAGAGGACGCAGCAGAAAACCGTTGATCAGGGAAAAGATAGCCGTATTGGCGCCGACCCCGAGTGCCAGCGTGACCAATGCTACCGCAGTAAATGCCGGCGACTTCTTGAGCATGCGTATGGAGAAGTCAAGGTCGCGCAGAAAATTCTCAGGTGCGGGAAACTGCCACAGTTCCGTGAGCCGCTCATGCCAACGCGACTTGTTGCCAAAGGTTCGCTTTGTGGCCATCTCCAACTCCGCGGGTGAGACGCCCTGGCGCGCAAGCCTTTCGCGCAGCAGTGCCTGGTGAAACTCCAATTCTTCGGCGATCTCGTGTTCCACGGCGGTCCGGCGAAACAGCGCCTTGATTCTGAGAAAGAAAGGATGAAGCACCATACACAATCTCCTCGCCAAACTTGTATGACAAAGCTCACCGCCGCCGAAAGCTTTGCCGAGCGGCGCAATTCGGGAAATGGATTCTACATCGCTAGTCGCATCGGATGGCAGCCATGGGCTCAATGCGCGCCGCTCGCAATGCCGGCAAGAGCGAAGCAAGGCTGGCGATGATGGTCAAAGCCGCCACCGATCCCACCAGCACCCAAGGATCGCGCGGCGACGTTCCGTACAGAAAGCTGGCCAGAGCCCGAGAGGCCAAAACGGCGGCGATTAGACCCGCGCCCGCTCCGCACGCCGCGACCAGGGCGTTTTCCCCAAACACCATGGCGATCACGCGTGTACGCTGCGCCCCTAACGCCATGCGAATGCCGATCTCGCTGGTGCGTCGCGCAGTTGCGTAAGCCAGCGTTCCATAAAGGCCAATGCCGGTAACCAGGAGCGCACACCCGGCGAAGAAGACGGACAGCAAAGCCATCATCCGCTCCGCGCTCATGGAGTCGTTTAATACGTCATTCACGGGCGTGAGGATCGGTGCGGGGATAGCCGGCGCCAGCCTTGCGGCCAGGGAGCGTGCAGCCAGAGCTAGTGGCGCCTGCGGCCCATCGACCCGCACAACAGCAGTCAAAGAAGGCTTCTTCTGCTCATCCTGCATGATCGGTACATAGCCAATCGGAGTCGCGCTTTCACGCATATCGCGATACTTGGTGTCGCCCACCACCGCTACCACCTGGTAGACGGTACGCCCTCGCTCGTCGATCACCTGGTGACCAACGGCATCCTGACCAGGAAAGAGTAGCTTCGCTGCCGATCGGTTCAGGGTCATCTTGAGTCCCGAAGCGTTGGTGTCGGTCCAAGTGAATTCCCTTCCCTGATAAAGCGGAATGCGCATGGTCGCGAAGTAATCCGGAGCCACACTATTCATATTGATAAGTTGCGGCGGCGCGCCCGGCGCTCCATATCTTCCGTTCCACCCTCGATGGGAGAGCGGTACAATGAACTGGAAGCTCACATTCTTTACGCCGGGCTGGCGCCGCAGCCCCTCCCCCAGTTCCTGGTACTGCCGCATCAGTGCATCGCCCTCGAGCTGCTGCTTATCCATACTGAAGGCAATGTTCACCAGGCCATTGGGGTCGAAGCCCAGGCCTGACTTATAGAGCCGGACCAGGCTGACGGCCAGGAGTCCCGCCCCTACCACCAGCACGAGAGCCAGGCCCACTTCGGAAGCCAATAAGATTCGGGGGAAAATGCTGCGCCGTTCATGACGCTGCATCGCATGCTGGCCATCTTTGATGTGATCATTGACGTTGCCCGCGGTAGCCTCGAGCGCGGGCACCAGCCCGATCAGCACGGTCGAGATAACAGCGATCAATGCGGCAAAACTAAACACGCGCACATCGAGTGAAGTGTCGAGTAGCCATCCGCTGTTGCCGCTGAGCAGGAGGGCAGCCAACGAACGACTCACCAGCGGCGCCACAGCCAGCCCGGTGGCAGTTCCCAGGATTGCAATCAACAGGCTTTCCGCCAGCAACTGCTGGATCAGGCGATGCCGGGTCGCGCCAATGGCGAGCCGGGTAGCCAGCTCGCGCTCCCGTGCCGCGCTGCGCGCCATCAACAGGCTCGCCAGATTGAGGCAGGCCAGCAATAGAATTCCTCCGCACATCGAGAACATGGCTAAGAGCGGTTTTCGAAATAGCAGGCGTGCATAAGCAAATCCGCGCGAACCTGGCTCGGCAACAAAATGGAAATGGCCTTTCTCCTTCTCTACAATAAAGTCGGCCTCATCGGAGGCCTGGTGAAGAATCGGTCCGGAAATCGTCGCCAGCGATGCATTCGCCTGCGCCAGCGTGACGCCCGGTTGCAGTCGCGCGCCCACGGTCAGCCACCAGGCGTGAATTCCATCGTCGATGTGGTTGCGCGGCGCGTCGATGATGGGGTCGGCGGAAAGCGGGGCAAAGATCTGCGGATTGCGGGTGGGATCCGCTCCTCTAAACCGCTTAGGCATCACTCCTACCACCGTGAACGGCACATTGGCGATAATCAACTTGCGCCCAACCACATCGGGAGCGCGATCGAACCACGACTCCCAGAAGGGCTCGGCGATCACCACCGCAAGCCCTTCCGGGCTTCCTCCCCTGCGATCGTCTTCCGGGGTGAGATAGCGTCCAAGCAGTGGCGCCGTCTGCATCGCGGGGAAGAACTGACCGCTCACCAGCATCCCTGGTATGTTCTCATTGGCAGATCCCCGCCGTACCTGCAGCATGTCCGGGTTATAGGCAAAGATGTCCGCGAAGACATCGTGGCGGCTCTCCAGGGTGCGGAGGAATGGGGTGCAGAACGCATAGTTAGGCTCGGGTCCTCCCTCCTCCATGCGCAACACAACCAACTGCTCAGCGTGCGGCACCGGGAGTGGCCGCAGCAGTAAACCATTGATCAAGGAGAAGACCGCGGTATTAGCGCCCACGCCCAGTGCCAGGGTGAAAAGCGCAACTGCGGTGAAACCCGGGGATTTTCGCAGCAGCCGCGCGGCGAAGCTGAGGTCGCGTCGAAGATTCTCAAGTGTACGAAATTGCCACAGCTCTGTTAGTCGTTCATGCCAACGCGACTCATTGCCGAACGTCCGCTTGGTGGCCAACTCCAACTCTGCCGGCGGAACCCCCTGTCGCGAAAGCCTTTCCCGCAAGAGCGCCTGGTGAAACGCCAATTCTTCGGCGAACTCGCGTTCCGCCTTGGGTCGTTGAAACAGCGACTTGATTCTGAGAAAGAATGGATGAAGCACCATCGCGGGTTTCCTCAAGAGGCTTGCATCACAAACGCCACCGCTGCTGCAAGCCTTGCCCAACGTTCTGATTCGGCGTTCAGGCGCTTTCTGCCTCCGGCGGTTAGTCGGTAAAATTTCGCCCGGCGGTTGTTTTCAGATGCACCCCATTCCGCTTTTAGCAGACCGCGCAACTGCAGCCGATGCAGGGCGGGATAGAGCGCCCCTTCTTCCACCTTCAACACCTGCTGCGAAGTTTGCGCGATCCACTCGGCCACCGCATAGCCGTGCAACGGGCCTCGTGCCAGCGCCTTGAGAATCAGCATCTCCAGCGTGCCTTGTATGAGGTCGCCACTCTCTTCCCTAATCATCTTATGGGAAGAGTACGCAGAAACAGGTTGGGTTGTCAACCGGGTCGTCGTTGGCTAGAGAACCTTGACCACTACGACGGTCAGATCATCCGCTTGTGGCTTTTCTCCCGCAAAGGTGGACACGGCCTCAGTGATATGGGCGACCAGGGCGGACGCCGGGTCTAATTCGTTGCGGCGAACCACTTCCTCTAATCGACTCATCGAGAACTCGTCACCGGCCACATTCTCCTGCTCGGTCACGCCATCGGTGAAAAGAGTAAGGATGTCGCCGGGATTGAGCGCAATCACTGTGTTGGAGAACTGTGCGTCCTTCAAGATACCCATGATGGGGCCACCCGCTTCCAATTCGAGCGATTGGCCGGTTTTCGAGCGGATGAGCAGGGGCGGGTTATGGCCTCCGTTGGCGTACTGCAGGGTCTTGCCGGCCTGGTCAAAGCGGGCATAGAACATGGTCACGAAGGTCGCTGTATTCGTGATCTGCCGCAATACCTGGTCAAGATCTTTGATGATCTCGGCCGGTCCACTTAATTCACGGGCGCGGAGGCGCAAGGCGACCGCGAGCGAGGGCATGAGAAGAGATGCCGCCGCGCCATGGCCGGAGACATCAGCGATCACCACATCCACCACATCGTCAGAGATCGGAAAAAAATCATAGTAATCCCCACCCAGCAGCTGCGCGGTCTGCATCGCCGCCGCGAGTTCAAGGGAAGCGCAGACAGGAGGCTTGGGCAAGACCTGCCGCTGTACCTGGGCGGCCAGGGTGAGATCGTGTTCGTACTCATCGCGCTGGCGCCGCACTTCCGCGACCAAACGGTTGCGTTGCTTAGCGATCAGCGTCACCAGAAATCCCACCACCAGAAAACCGATCAGCGTGATCGCATTACGGAAAATCCTCACCTGTAGGGTTTCTGGCGCCGTTCCGAAGAAGAGATCCTGCAGAACCGTACAGGCCACGGCCAAGGTGATGGTAACGGGTGGTGGATTGACCAACGCGCTGAGCGCTATGGGCAGTACATAGAGATAGCCGAGGGAAACATTGGCTACGACGATCCAATCGGTGTAGGCGACGGCGGCAATGGCTAGAAAGACGACAAAGTTCAACATGACGGTGATCCGGTTTTCTTCTACCCGGACCCGCTGCTCTTCCTGGTCGCGTTTCTTGCTGCGCTTCATCCTGCGATTTCTCCAAACGGACTAGGGCTTGCCTTGAGTATGGGGGGTCAACTTGCGGACGAGAAACTCCTGGAAAAGATTGCCGACGGCCGAGCCGCCCAGGCCAATCAAAGTATTTTCGAACGTCAACCCGGCTCCGTTACGGCTTCCCGCCGGATAGTATAAGTTCGAGATGCCGCCGGCGGCGAGGGCGCCCAGGATGCCTGAATAATCGGGCTGCCAATGGCCATTGTCCCCTTTGCAGATGACCGCATTTGCCAGCGCATAAAGAATTCGCGACCGCGTGCTCCCGGTTCCCTTGTAGAAATAGCGTGGATCCTGCCGAAGCAGCGACGGTAAGATGGCGCCCCCGATCATGGTGCCGATCAATGCATCGCCATAGGCGGCGCCGTAACGCTTTGCGTACCCATGTGCGCCTTGTCCGTAACCGCTGAACTCGTTTTGCGCCTGCTGCACGCCTGCAAATGCCCCGCTCGCGGCGAAGGTTACCGGGTCGACACTGGTCTTCCAGGCTAACTCGAACTTCTGTTTGGGACGAAGCGGCAAAGCGTCCTGCCGGTAACTGACATAGAAGTTAGGAATCACGCCCAGGACGCGTTGTGTTTCTTCGACCTTGACCTGCTCCTCCGCCAGCTCGTAATTGGTGACGCTGACCCGCACCTCGGTGGTCGCGGCAGCAATGGGTAACGAGATCGGCTCCATCGCCAGCACTTCTCCGGGATGAAGAATTCCTTGGCGTTGTCGGCTTGCAAAGCCCGCGCCAGTGATGGTGAGTTCAAAAGGACCAGCTGCGACCGGCGTAAAAACAAAGTGCCCGGTCCCGTCGGACTCTTGTGTCTGCTCGCCGGTTTGCCCTGGGTGGGTAAGCGTCACTCGGGCGGCGAGAAGAAAGTTTCCATCCTGGTCCACGACCGTGCCGCTGATGCCACCCACGGCGGGGCCGGAAACGTCCTGGCCGGGCGAGACTGCCATCTCTGGGCCTGGAGTCTGTGCCAGAGAAGGCAACAGACAAGATAGGAAGCAATATAAGACACAGAGGGTAAGACAGCGAAGATATCGAAGTTCAGTTCGCGCCCGTAGCTGATGCCTGGTCGCGGGGGCGCAGCGTCTTGTTCTCTCGTAGCACGATGCGGTCAGACGCAAGGCGGCCCTGTGGATCATCTATCGCAAGCATAGAATGGCCAGATCATTCCCAAAAGCTTTGTTTCAGATAAGTTGGCACTTACGGTGCGCTGTTCCCCGGTTGAGACCAGAAGCAGCCCATTAGCGGTGATGTTTGCCTGAGTGACCGCCGCCACCGGAATGCCCGCCACCGAAACCTTTGCCACCGCCAGAGCTCTTCGGAGAGTGCCCTCCACCAAAGAGATGGAAGCCACCGCCGGAGTGCGGCGGTTTATAACCGGAAAAGGCCTTGCCCCCAAACGAACCGCCCCCAAACGGATTAGAGGACCGCTGCGCAAATTGGCGATTCTGAAAGCTCGCTGGCGGTGGACGATAGGCCCCCTGCCCGATGCCGGGGAATGCGCCCCGGTTGCTATAAGCGCCACCTCCAGAAAAGCTGGAGCCATACCCAGGGCGCGCGTAGGGCCGCGCCGTGTTGATTGCCGCCTGCATGTGGTTATAGGCCTGCGGTACCGGCCGGGCGTAACCTACTCCTGGTGCCTGGTATCCGCGGTTGAAGCCCTCGATGGGCCGGCTGCCGGCGAAGGTTTGCGGCGCACGGCCGAACCCCTGTCCATAACCTGTATTGTATCCGCCGCGCGGCTGCCCATAGTTACCGGGACCCCGGTTAAAGCCGTTGGATCGCCCATACATGGTCCCGGGCTGCGAAAAAGCACGCCGGCCTCCGTGCGGAAAGCCCCAATCCGCCACCGTCGTACTGTGCGAAAAATAGTTCGCATGGTTAAAGAGCACGGCCTGGGCCAGCCAATTCAAGCCCCACCCCAGCCAGCCAAACGGTGTGTTGTTGAAAGCCGCCATTGCAATCCCCAACCCGAACGAGACCGGGCTGGAACCGAAAAATGATCCCAGCGCGCCCAGCAGTGAGAAGCCAGGATAAGGGGAAACAGGCTGCCCATAGACGGACCAGGGGTTATACGCTGGCACGTACGCCACCTGCGGATTGGCGGGCGCCAACTCAATATTGCCCTGGTCATAACTCACCGTCTGCTGTGGCGTGTTTTGCAGATTTCCCGCGGCCTGCGCACGCTGGCGCATCACTTGGATTGCTTGCAGCACATCTTGCGGCTGGTTGTAGTAGGCATTGCCGAGATCAGTGGTCCAGCGCGCATTCCGGTCCATCTCCGCCAGAACCTGGGGAACCGCGGTTAACGCCTTCACGCTGGGATCCCAGTTCTGTGCAGCGGCTCCGGCTGCGATCTGCTCCGAAGGGGCATAACCCTGCGCTTGCCGCCATCGATCCGCATCGGCCACCTGTGTCGGGTAGGTCGACGCAGCCAGGACCTGGGCCACCAGCGCGTCCGGATACAGTGCGATCGGCGCTACCAGTTGTTCCAGTTGGTCGGCACTGAGGGGCTGCACCTCGTTCTGTGCATAGCCTTGGTTCTGTGCATAGCCTTGCTGCGTGTATGGCTGGCCGTTAGCTGGATAAGGTGATTGCGAATACTGCTGCGGGTAGGCCTGCTGCGGATACGCTTGCTGTGGATACTGTTGTGGGTACGCCTGTTGCGGGTACTGCTGTGGGTAGACCTGCTGCGGATATTGCGATTGAGGGTAAGCGGGTTGCCCATACGGTTGTGGCTGCGGATAAGCAGGCTGCCCGTAGCCCGGTTGCGGATAGGGTGCATACTGGCCGTTGTACGGACCGTACTGCTGGGCAAAAAGTTCTGTCTGCCCCAGCGGTAACAGCATCACGGCTAACCCGAGTGCCATGAACCGTCTAAGTGTCTGCGTTCCTTTTAACTCGTGCGTGCCTGAAGAGGAGCGCGATTCGTGCAGGGGGTATCCACGTTTCATTCTGTCCCTACTTCCGCCGCCCAGGGCACGGCCACTAGTGTTGACCCAAACGTCCGGCGTTAGTTCCGGCGGTGCACAGCAATGATTTTACAGGTGCAGAAGAGGTCGCGGTGGGAAAGAAAGATCCTCCATAATATAGAAACGCAGACGAAAGGATATCCGGTCCAGAATGACAAACCTCACGCAGCTTAGCCCGGACGACATCACTGCAACCAGCCAACGGCTTCAGGAGAACTATGACGCCTTCAAGGCTCGGGGCCTCAAGCTTGATCTGACCCGAGGAAAGCCGGCTGCGGCGCAGTTGGACCTGAGCGCTGGCTTGCTCTCGCTTCCAGGCGCGGACGATCACGTCGCCGAAGGCGCCGTGGACACCCGCAATTATGGCGGACTGCAGGGGCTGGTGGAAGTGCGCAGACTCTTCTCCTCGATGATGGGAGCAGCGCCGGACCAGATTGTTGCGGCCAATAACTCCAGCCTCGCGTTGATGCATGACACCGTTGTTTACGCCCTGCTAAAGGGGACCTGCGATAGCGTCACACCCTGGTCAAAGCAGGGAGAAATCTCCTTCTTGTGCCCAGTTCCAGGCTACGACCGGCACTTCAAAATCTGCGAGGACTACGGTATCCGCATGATCCCAGTGAGGCTGCGAGAAGATGGTCCGGACATGGATGAGGTGGAGCGCCTGGCAGCCCAGGACGCCTCCATCAAGGGAATGTGGTGCGTGCCTAAATACAGCAATCCGACGGGGACCGTTTATTCCGATGCGACCGCGGAGCGCCTGGCGGCGATGAAGACCGCGGCACCGGACTTCCGGTTGTATTGGGACAACGCCTATGCAGTACATCACCTGACCAGAGAGAACATTGAGATAGCCAACATCCTGGAACTGTGTGCCCGCCATGCAAATCCGAATCGCGCATTCGTTTTTGCGTCGACCTCTAAGATCACCCTACCGGGAGCGGGGTTGGCGCTGTTTGCCGGCTCAAAGGAAAATGTGAAGTGGCTCTTGGCGAGAATGCAACCGCGGACGATTGGTCCGGACAAGATCAACCAGCTGCGTCACGTTCGTTTTCTAAAGGACGGCGCTGCGATTCTTCGCTTGATGGACAGACACCAGGCGGTCATTGCACCTAAGTTCCAGAAGGTGCTCGACATCTTCGCGGAGAAGCTGGCTCAGGTTCCTCAAGTCAGCTGGACCCACCCGAAGGGTGGGTACTTCATCAGCCTTGAAGTGGTCCCGGGATGCGCCAAGCGGGTGGTGGCGCTGGCCAAAGATGCAGGAGTGGTGCTTACCCCTGCTGGAGCGACACATCCGTACGGGAAAGATCCAGAGGACCGCACCATTCGCATCGCGCCGACGTTTCCTGAGTTGACCGAGGTTGCCCAGGCTGCTGAGGGCGTAGCGATTTGTGTCCTGCTCGCCGCGGCTGAGAAAGCCCGCATGGAGCCTGTAAATACGCCTCGTTGAAAGCAGCGGGAGAAGGCGCTCGACGAAGGGCACGGCTTTTAGCCGTGCCCTGGAGTTTCTACATATTTCAACACCAGGGCGTCAGGCAGCGGACCCTAGGCACCATAGTTTGTGACAGGCTACAGCATGATCCGTGCCAGCCCCGGACTTCAGTCCGGGGAAGCGGGTTTTCAAACCCGCGAGAACGCTTTATCTTGCCACTACCGGGCTTTTAGCCCTGGTGAAAATGCCC
>DASRRN010000014.1:0-15779 GCA_035695685.1 Acidobacteriaceae bacterium
GGTAACTTCGAAAATGCCGAGCGGCTGATTGGGGTGTTGTTGCAGCGCGGCGCGTCGAAAATCGACCAGGCAGCCGTCTACCGCCTGCAGGTCCAATCTCACACCATGAAGTCGGAAAACCAGCAGGCTGTGGACTGCGCGCTTACCTGCCTGCGCCTGTTGGGCATAGATCAGCCGGCACACCCGACCTGGGAGCAGGTGCAGGCCGAATACGATGCGGTCTGGCAAGCCCTCGATGGGCGGTCGATTGAGAGTCTGATCGATCTGCCGTTGATGACTGATCCGGAAGTGCAGGCCGCGATGAAGGTGATCTCAGATCTTACGCCCGCCGCCTACCTTACCGACTTCCGTTTGTCTTGCTTGCAGGCGTGCTGCATGGTGAAGATGAGCATGCAATACGGCACCAGCGGCGCTTGCGCGGCCGCCTATGCCTATTGGGGGACTATTCTCGGACCTACATTTCACCGTTACCGCGATGCCCACAGTTTTGCCAAACTCGCCTGCGACCTTGTCGAAAAGCACGGCTTCATTGCCCACCATGCGAAAGCACACTACGCGATGGGGAGGGTCGCCTTCTGGACGCAGCCGATAGCGACCGCCATCGATTTCATGCGGTCGACGTTGCGCGGCGCGGTTGAAACCGGCGATATTACCCTCGCTTGCTTCAGCATGGCCCAATGCGTCACAGGCCTTCTCTTGTGCAACGATCCACTCGATGCGGTGTGGCGCGAGTCGGAGATGGCTCTGGACTTCGCCCGAGAAGCCAGGTACGGCGATGCCGTGGACAGCATCGCGAGCCAACAACGCTTCATCGCCACCATGCAGGGGCGGACCGCAACCTTCTCAACCTTCAGCGACCCGCAATTCGATGAGGCGACATTCGAGGAGCAGCTGATAAGGCAACGGATGGACTTGACGATCTGCAGGTACTGGATCCTCAAACTGGAGGCGCGCTTCCTGTCAGGCGACTACGCCGAGGCTCTCGTGGCAGCCGGCAAGGCGAAGCTGCTTCTTTCGGCCGCAGGCGCCCAGATCCAACTGCTCGACTACTTTTTCTACGCCGCGCTGACGGTGGCGGCTTGCTATGAGAACTCGTCGGCCGAACAGCAACAAGGGTGGCGCGAACTCCTGACGGAGCACCGGGAACAACTACGCGAGTGGGCCGAAAACTATCCACCGACTTTCGCCGATAAGCACGCGCTGGTTTCGGCCGAGATCGCCCGCCTCGAAGGCCGCGTACTCGACGCCATGCACTTCTACGAGCAGGCGATTCAATCGGCTCACGAGAACGGCCTCGTTCAAAACGAAGCGTTGGCCCATGAGGTGGCCGCAACGTTCTACCTGGCCCGCGGCTTTGAGACCTTTGGCCACACCTATCTACGCAACGCGCGAAACGGCTACCACCGCTGGGGCGCGCTCGCCAAGGTAAAGCAACTCGACGAACGCTACCCGCACCTGCACGAGGAACAGGTCATTACCTTCACCACCGCCACCAGCGGCACGTTGGTCAGGCAGTTGGACGTCGAGACTGTATTCAAGGCCTCACAGGCACTCTCCAGCGAGATTGTCCTCCCCAGGCTGATTGAGAAGCTCATGCGCATCGCGGTTGAGCATGCAGGGGCCGAGCGCTGTCTGCTAATTCTGCTGCGCGGGGATGAGCCGCGGATTGAGGCGGATGCCGTCACCGGCCACGGCACGGTCGAGGTCACCGTGCGACAGACAGTTATCACACCACTTGATCTTCCCAAATCCGCGCTTCAATACATGATCCGGACCCGGGAGCGTGTGGTCCTTGATGACGCTTCGGTCAGGAACTTGTATTCCGAGGACCAGTATCTGCGGCAGAAGCGCCCCAGATCCGTCCTATGCTTGCCCATCGTCAATCAAACCAAACTCGTCGGCGCATTCTATCTCGAGAACAATTTGACTCCGTGCGCCTTCACATCCGACCGGCTCGCAGTGCTCGAGCTCCTGGCTTCGCAAGCCGCGATTTCGCTGGAGAACGCCAGCCTCTATTCTGATCTGCAACGGAGCGAAGCTTTCCTGGCTGAAGGGCAGGGCATAAGCCACACCGGCAGCTTTGGCTGGAGCGTTCTGAGCGGAGAAATCTTCTGGTCGCAGGAAACCTACAAGATCTTTGAGTATGATCGAGCCGTTAAGCCCTCGTTAGAGTTAGTACTCAAGCAAACTCATCCCGACGACCGAGATCTCGTGCAGCAGACTCTCGGCCGCGCGACCAACGAACGGACTAGTCTTGATTTTGAGCATCGTTTGCTGATGCCGGACGGCAGAGTCAAGCACCTACACGTTTTGGCTCGCGCGTTAGAGCCTGCCTTAGGCGGCCTCGAGTTTGTGGGCGCGGTGACAGACGTCACCGCAGGTAAGCAGGCCGAAGAGACGCTTCTTCAG
The DNA here is from genome assembly GCA_035695685.1 of Acidobacteriaceae bacterium. GTDB lineage: Bacteria > Acidobacteriota > Terriglobia > Terriglobales > Acidobacteriaceae > PALSA-350. Next base: position 2,410 of record DASRRN010000014.1, read on the forward strand.
AGCGAGGCGTATTTAGCAGAAGCGCAGACGCTCAGCCATACGGGCAGTTGGGCGTGGACTTCTGCTGCGGGCGAAACCAGGTACTGGTCCGAAGAATGCTACCGCGTGCTGGGTTTTGACCCGTACGGTGGGCTGCCACCATTCGAAGCGTTCTGGCGACGTCTTCATCCGGATGATCGACCCAGGATCATGGAAGAGTTCGAGAGAGCAAAGCGCGAAAGGGCAGAGTATGAGATGGACTACCGAATCGTGCTTTCCAGCGGCGAGATCAGAGATATCCACGTAGTAGGCCACCCGGTTCTCACCTCATCCGGAGATCTCGTTGAATTCGTGGGTACTGTAATGGACGTCACCGAGCGCAAGCGGGCGGACAAACAACGCGAGAAATTACGCCAGACGCAGATCGATCTTGCACACGTCAACCGGGTCACTACTATGGGAGAGCTGACTGCTTCCATGGCGCACGAAGTGAATCAACCGATTGCTGCTGCCGTGACCGACGCCAATACCTGCATACGATGGCTTACGCGTGATCATCCCGATCTCGAAGAGGCGCGCGCGGCTGCCATGAGAGTCGTGAAAGACGCAACGCGCGCGTCGGAAATCATCAGCCGGATACGCCACGTGTTCAACAAGGGTACTCCAGAGCGAGAGTTGGTTGATGTAAACGAAATCATTGGCGAGATGATCTTTCTCCTGCGCAGTGAGGCCACTCGATACAACATATCAATGCGGACCCAACTGGCCGCAGATCTTGTCCAGGTCATGGGGGATCGTGTGCAATTGCAGCAAGTGCTGATGAACCTCATGATCAATGGTATCGATGCGATGAAGGACGTGGATGGGGCGCGCGAACTGGCGATCGAGTCGCAACGAGCGGAAAACGACCAACTTCTGGTTTCGGTTAGCGACACCGGTGTGGGTCTGCCCCCGCAGCAGGCGGACCAGATCTTCAACGCGTTTTTTACCACCAAATCTCACGGCACCGGCATGGGACTTCGGATTAGCCGCTCCATTGTTGAATCGCACGGTGGCCGCTTGTGGGCCGCCGCTAACTTTCCGCGCGGCGCCAACTTTCATTTCACGCTATCCGCGAACACTCAGGTTCATCAATGACCATGACGGAGCGTTCTGAATACGTTCTGGAGCCCATCCGGGAGAGTGCGGACTTTACGGTTTACCGCGGCCGGCGGCATGGCGACCCATCGGCGATCCTGGCGATCGCACTCTGCGCAGAACAGCCGTCGCCCCAGAGTCTCCGGCGGCTCGAGCACGAATATTCGCTCGCAGCCGAACTCGATCCCGCGTGGGCAGCTAAGCCTCTGGCGCTTACTTATCACGAAGGGCGCACCATCCTCGTACTTAAGGATCCGGGCGGTGAGCCCCTGGATCAAGTTCTCGAGCGGGGCCAGGGGCAACCGCTCGACCTGACTCGCTTCCTGCGCACCGCCATTGGCTTGGCGGCAGCACTCGACCAGGTTCACCGCCGCGGCCTTATTCATAAGGACATCAAGCCTGCGAATGTGCTGGTGGACGGCGGCTGCAACGTCTGGCTCACTGGCTTCGGGATCGCGTCCCAACTTCCGCAGGAGCGTCAGGCGCCAGCGCCGCCGGAGATCATTGCCGGCACATTTGCCTATATGGCGCCCGAGCAGACGGGCCGCATGAACCGCTCGATGGATGCTCGCAGCGATCTCTACTCTCTAGGCATCAGCTTGTACCAGATGCTGACGTGCACTCTGCCGTTTGCTGCGGTCGATTCGCTGGAGTGGGTGCACTGCCACATTGCGCGCGAGCCGACGCCGCCAGGTGAACGCGCCGCCGTTCCTGCTCTGCTTTCGAATCTGATCATGAAGCTGCTCGCTAAGAACGCCGAGGAGCGCTACCAGACCGCCTCCGGCCTGGAGGCCGATCTTCGGCGCTGCCTGGCGGAGTGGGAGTTGCATAGTCGCATCGATCCGTTCCCCCTGGGCGCGCACGATGTGTCGGATCGGTTGATGATCCCGGAGAAGCTGTACGGGCGTGAGGGCGAAATCGACGCGCTGCTCGCGGCCTTCGACCGGGTCGTGACCCACGGCACACTGGAGCTTGTGCTCGTTGCCGGTTACTCCGGTATCGGCAAATCGTCGGTAGTCAACGAACTCCACAAGGCGCTCGTTCCGCCGCGCGGCCTCTTCGCCTCCGGCAAGTTCGACCAGTACAAGCGCGATATTCCGTACGCAACCCTGGCGCAGGCGTTCCAGGCACTGGTCCGCCAGATCCTGGTGAAAAGCGAAGCAGAGGTTGGCCAGTCGCGGCGGACCATGCTGGAGGCGGTGGGCCCGAACGGCCAGCTTATGGTCAACCTCATTCCGGAGGTCGAGTTCATCATCGGGAAACAGCCGCCGGTTCCAGATTTACCGCCGCAAGATGCGCAGAATCGTTTCCAGTTGGTGTTTCGGAGATTCCTGGGCACGTTCGCCCGGCCGGAGCATCCGCTTGCGTTGTTTCTCGACGATCTGCAATGGCTGGACACGGCGACTCTTGAGCTGCTAGAGCACCTGATCGGCGATCCCGATGTGCGGCATCTGATGCTGGTCGGGGCGTACCGTGACAACGAAGTTGATTCGTCTCACCCGCTCATGCGAACCCTCGGGGCGATCCGCAAGGCGGGAGCGAGGGTAGAGGAGATCGTACTGACGCCGCTCGCGCTGGAGGATGTCAGCCGGCTCGTTGCCGATGCCATGCACTGCGAGCGGGATACGGCCGATCCTCTCGCGCAGCTATTGCACGAGAAGACCGGCGGCAATCCGTTCTTCGCCATCCAGTTCCTCACTGCGTTGGCCGAGGAAGGGCTGCTCGCGTTTGATTCAGCCACGCGCGCTTGGCGATGGGAGATGAATCGGATCCGCGCCAAGGGCTACACCGACAATGTGGTGGATCTGATGGTCGGGAAGTTGAAGCGATTGTCGAACACGACGCAAGATGCACTCAAGCAACTCGCCTGTCTCGGGAACGTGGTCGAATTCGCCACCCTGACTTTGGTTCACGGGAAATCAGAAGAGAAGATGCACACGGCCCTCCGGGAGGCGGTCCGCACGGGGCTCGTCCTGCACCGGGATGGCTCCTACGCGTTCCTCCACGACCGTGTTCAGGAGGCGGCCTATGCGCTCATCCCCGAAAGTGAGCGGGCGGCGGAACACCTTCGGATTGGTCGAGTCCTCACGTCGCGTACGACGCCGGACGATATCGAGGAGAAGATATTTGAGATCGTGAACCAGCTCGACCGCGGAACCGCATTGATCAGTTTGCACGAGGAACGCGAGCGGGTCGCCGAGCTCAATCTGATTGCGGGCAAGCGGGCCAAGACTTCAACAGCCTACGCGTCGGCGCTGAATTATCTCATCGCCGGCCGCGCGCTGCTGGCGAAGGACAGTTGGGAGCAACGATACGATCTCACCTTTCAGCTCGAGTACCACCGGGCCGAGTGCGAGCTGCTGACCGCAGACCTGGCTGCGGCGGAAGAGCGCCTTACTGGACTTGCGCTTTGCGCCAGGAACCTCGTCGACATTGCCGCCGTTGCGTGTTTGCGCCTGACGCTCTACACGACCCTGGATCGGAGCGACCGAGGTGTAGAGGTGTGCCTCGAATATCAACGGCGCGGAGGCGTCCACTGGCCGCCGCATCCGACCCATAACGAGGTCAGGCAAGAATACGAGCGGATCTGGCAGCAACTGGGGAACCGTTCGATCGAGGAACTAATTGACCTACCGTTGATGAACGATCCGGAGTCTCGCGCGAGCCTCGATGTTCTAACCGAGGTCGTGACGCCGGCATTGTTTACGGACGAGAATCTGCTCGCACTCGTGATTTGCCGGATGGTCAATCTCAGCCTCAAATATGGCAACAGTGACGGATCGTGTTTCGCGTACGTCTGGCTTGGTATGATTCTTGGACCCCACTTTGCCGACTATGGGGCCGGATTCCGATTCGGCCGGCTCGGCTACGAGCTGGTGGAGAAGCGTGGACTGCGTCGCTATCAGGCCCGCGCCTACATGTCCTTTGGGAACCTTGTCACGCCCTGGACGAGGCACATCCGAACCGGGCGGGAGTTGGTGCGTCGCGCCTTCGATGCCGCAACCAAAATCGGCGACCTCACATTTGCGGCATATAGCTGCAACAACCTGAATACCAATCTCCTCGCAAGCGGCGATCCGCTTGGCGACGTACAGAGAGAAGCCGAGAACGGGCTCGAATTCGCGCGGAAAGCGCAGTTCGGTCTCGTTGTCGATATTATCGCTGCCCAGCTCGGTCTGATTCGGACTTTGCGTGGGCTGACGCCCGAATTCGGCTCCTTCAACGATGAACTGTTCGACGAGAACCGGTTCGAACATCATTTGCAGAGTGACTCTCGTTTGGCACTCCCGGAATGCTGGTATTGGATTCGCAAACTGCAAGCACGTGTCTACGCGAACGATTGCGCTAGTGCTCTCGATGCAGCATCACAGGCGCAAAAGCTTCTCTGGACGTCGCCGTCGTTCTTCGAAATGGCTGAATATCATTTTTATGCCGCACTCGCGCGGGCAGTACAGCACGACGCCGCGTCGATCAGCGAGCGGCCTCAGCATTTGGAGGCGCTGTCTGCCCACCACAAGCAGCTCCAGGTGTGGGCGGATAATTGCCCCGAGAATTTCACCAACCGTGCAGCCCTGGTGGCCGCCGAGATGGCGCGCCTTGAAGGCCGGTGGCTGGATGCGATGCAGCTGTACGAGCAGGCCATTGAGTCGGCCCGTGAGTCCGGCCTCGTACAGAACGAAGCGGTGGCCGATGAAGTCGCCGCGCGGTTCTACCTGGGGCGCGGCTTCGATACGATTGCCTATGCATATCTGCGCAACGCGCGAAGCTGCTACCAGCGCTGGGGCGCGCTCGGCAAGGCGAAGCAGCTCGATACGCTCCACCCGCGCCTCCACCAGGAGCGAGCTTCCGCCTCTTCCGCGGCCACTATCGGCACGCCGGTCAGGGAGTTGGACGTCGAGACAGTAATCAAGGCCTCGCAGGTGCTCTCGAGCGAGATTGTCCTCGCCAAGTTGATCGAAGCACTCATGCGAATCGCGGTTGAGCATGCAGGGGCCGAGCGGGGTCTGCTCATCCTTCTGCGGAGTGACGAGCCACAGATCGAGGCGCAGGCCGCCACCGGTCACGGCAGGCTGGATGTCACCGTTCGCCAAATGGCGGTCACGTCATCGGACCTTCCCCAATCCGCGCTTCACTATGTGTTCCGGACAGGGGAGCGCGTGGTTCTTGATGATGCGTTGGTCGCAGACTTGTGTTCGGATGACGAGTATGTGCGGCGGAAGCGTCCCAGATCAGTCCTATGCCTGCCCATCGTGCAGCAGACGAAGCTTGTCGGCGCTCTCTATCTCGAGAACAATCTGACTCCGCGCGCCTTCACCTCAGATCGGGTGGCAGTGCTGGAGCTGCTGGCTTCGCAAGCCGCCATTTCGCTGGAGAATGCCCGCCTCTATTCTGACCTGCAACGCAACGAAGATCGACTGAGGGGAGTCATCGACACAATCCCGGCGCATGTCTGGAGCACTACGCCTGACGGCACCGTAGATTTCATCAACCAACGGTTGATGGAATCTACGGGTCTATCCCTCGAGGACCTGCTGAGCAGGGGTTGGGAATCCATAGTGCACCGCGATGACCGCGCGAGCTTCGTCGACGAGCGGCGCGCATCGCTGGCGGCTGGGGAACCGATGGAGAGTGAAGTACGAATTCGTATGGCAAATGGAAATTATCGCTGGTTGTTGATCCGTAACGTGCCGCTGCGCGATGAGCTGGGCGTCATCATCAAGTGGTATGGAACCGGTATCGAGATCGAAGACCGGAAGCAGGCCGAAGAGCAGCTGCGCCAGGCGCAGGTGGACCTGGGGCACGTCAACCGGGTGACCACCATGGGAGAGCTGACTGTCTCTCTGGCGCACGAAGTAAAACAGCCGATTGCCGCCGCAGTCACAGACGCTAACACCTGCATGCGATGGCTTACGCGCGATCACCCGGATCTGGAAGAGGCGCGCGCGGCCGCCCTGCGAGTAGTCAAAGGCGCAACGCGCGCAGCGGAAATCATCAGCCGGATCCGCCTGCTCTTCAACAAGGGAACTCCGGAGCGGGAGTTGGTTGATGTAAACGAAGTCATCGGAGAGATGGTCTTTCTGCTGCGCAGCGAGGCCATTCGATACAACATATCGGTCCGGACAGACTTGGCCGCAGATCTTCCCCAAGTTATGGCAGATCGGGTGCAATTGCCGCAGGTGCTGATGAACCTGATGGTCAATAGCATCGACGCGATGAAAGACGTGGATGGGATGCGCGAGCTTGCCATCCAGTCGCAGCGAACGGAAAACGACCAGCTTCTGGTGTCAGTCAGCGATACCGGCGTAGGTCTGCCCCCGCACCAGGCGGACCAGGTCTTCAATGCATTTTTTACCACCAAGCCTCACGGCACCGGCATGGGACTCCGAATCAGCCGCTCTATCGTCGAATCGCATGGCGGACGTCTGTGGGCTTCCGCCAATCTTCCCCGCGGTGCAGCCTTCTATTTCACGTTATCCGCTAATATCCAGGTACCGCAATGACGACTAGAGATGGTGCCACGGTGTTCGTCATTGATGACGATGACTTGGTTCGTGCGGCGATTCAGGGCATGCTGAGATCCGTGGGCCTGCAGGCCGAAACGTTCGCCACGCCGCAAGAGTTCCTCTGCAGACAGCGCCCGGATGGGCCGAGTTGCCTTATTTTAGACGTGGAGCTCCCGGGTGTGAGCGGTCTGGATTTCCAGAAGCAGTTGACGGCCGCCGGCATTTGCATTCCCATCATCTTCATCACCGGTTATGGGGATATTCCGATGACGGTGAAGGCCATGAAATCCGGTGCGGTTGAGTTCCTGTCTAAGCCCTTCCGGGACGAGGACCTGCTGAGTGCGATTCACCAGGCTTTGGATCTCGATCGGGCAATGCGTCAAAAGCAGAATGAGCTTGCCGAATTGCGCCGGTGTTATCAGTCGCTCACAGCGCGTGAACGCCAGGTCATGGGGCTTGTGGTGTCAGGCATGCTCAATAAACAAATAGCCTACGAGCTCGGGACCAGTGAAATCACGGTAAAGATGCAGCGTGGGCATGTGATGCGGAAGATGCGTGCTGATTCACTGGCGGAACTAGTCCGAATGGCTGCGAAGCTTTAGCTTTGGCCCGGGCAATTCGCAATCTTCCGGTGGCGCACTGCACCTTCAACCTGGAGCGGGACCTAGGAAAGAGCTATTTCGCGAGGGTGGAGCAGTGGCTCTTGCATCTAGGGTTTTTACAAGATCCAGGATAATTTTGAGGACCGCCTGCTCGCCGATCGCAGTATTAATCATGGTGTGGTAAACGGCGCGGTCAGGCCATTCGACGTGAAAATACTTGTGCAGGAAATCGGTGCGTTCCCGATCAACCGTATCCACCAGTTGTTCGGCAGCTTTCTGGCTTTTGCCGCGGGCCACGAGGCGGCGCAGTTTATCTTCTTTGAGAGCATAGAGAAACACCCGCAACGTGTCCTGGCGGTTCCTGAGAAACTGCTGCGACCCCCTGCCGACGATGACGGAGTTTCCTGCCTTCGCGGCGTGCTGAACGACACGTTCTGTAATTTTCAAAATGCTTTCGGAGTCGACCAGCTTGAGCTTGTACGCATTGAGGCTTCCCTCATAACTCCCGCGCAAGAATGATTTGAAGAGCCGGTAGTACAGAGGATCCGTCCGTTCCTCGCGAAATTGGACAACAGCCTTAGGACATTCAGCAAGCCTCGCGATCTCTTCCGTCAGCAACTGATCCCAAAGCTTCCAGCCCAGGCGGTTGGAAACCAGTTGAGCGATTTCGCTGCCGCCGCTTCCGTATTCGCGTTCGATGGTGACAGTTTTGATCATAGTGGTCGAAACAATCCCAGGGTGCAAACGTTAACAGATAACTGCGCTGCGCTTTATTCAACTATCACATGCCCCCCGCCTCCGGGATCATTCTTCTTCAAAACAAAGGCCAGCAGAAACATGATAGCCGCCCCCACAGCAAGGACCTTAAAGGTGTCGACGTATGCCAGGCTTGCCGCCTGCGCTTGCAGGGACTGGTAGATGCGGGCGTAAGCCTGCAGGTGTCCCCGGTAACTGCCCAGGCCGGCGCTGGCCAAATGCCCACTGAGAGCGGTGGCCGCTTTCACGAAATTGGGGTTGTCGACCCTGGCGTTCTGCACCAGCCTTGCCTGGTGGAATTGCGAGCGCCGGGCAATCATCGTGGTGACTAACGACGTTCCCACGCTGCTTCCCATATTGCGCATGAAGTTAATGATTCCGGCAACCGCGTTGTTCTTCTCCGGCGGAATTCCGACGTAAGCCACGAGGGTGATGGGCACGAACAGAAATCCCAAGCCGATCACCTGGGCGATGCGCAGCCACACGGCGGCCTGGAGGCTGATCTGCAAGTCAATCCGCCGGGTGGAATAGAACATCGCAATGGACAGGGCGAACCAACCGAAGGCGATCAAGTAACGCGCCTGGAACTTGGTTGTCAGTTGGCCCATGACGGGCATTTCACACAGCAAAACCAGGCCTCCGGCCGATAGAGCAAACCCAGCCAGCTCAGAGGTGTACCCCAAAAGCGTTTGCAGGAACTGCGGCATCAGGACCAGGGCGCTGAACAACAGGATTCCCAGAGTGAACATCATCAGGCTGGCACTGGCGAAGTTAAATCTTTTGAACATCCGCACATCGATCAGCGGGGCCTTTTGAAACCATTCCCAGATAACTAGTGAGATCAGGCACACAGTTGCGACGACGACTAAAGTGGTGATGATTTGCGAGCCGAACCAATCATCTTCCTGGCCCCTGTCGAGTGACACCTGCAACGCGCCGATACCCAGAGTCAGCAGAGCGATGCCGATGTAGTCCAGCTTGACCCCGGCTGCTTTGACTCGACTTAGGTAGGGAGGGTCTTCGACAAAGCGGCGCACCAGAAGCCAGGTGACCACGCCGACCGGGAGATTGATGAAGAAAATCCAGCGCCAGGAATAGTTGAAGGTGATCCACCCGCCCAGGGTTGGCCCGACGGTAGGCGCCAGGATGGCCGTGATGCCGTACAGGGCAAACGCCAGCCCTCGCTGCTGCGGTGGAAAGCTATCCGCCAGAATGGCTTGAGCCATCGGCTGCAGGCCGCCACCGCCGCCCCCCTGCAGTACCCGGAAGAGCAGGAGAAGTCCGAGATTGGGCGCGATACCGCAAAGCAGGGAACTCACGGTAAAGATGCTCAAACAGGCCATGAAGAAGCGCTTGCGTCCTAAGGCGCCTGCGAGCCAGCCGCTGATGGGCAAGATGATGGCATTCGAGACCAGGTAAGAGGTCAACACCCAGGTACTTTGGTCGTTGCTCGCACCCAGATTCCCGGCGATATACGGCAGCGCCACATTAGCGATGCTGGTGTCGAGGACCTCCATGAAGGCGGCCAGCGCAACCACCACGGCAATCAGCCAGGGATTGAACTTCGGACGCCAGACGTCCTGCTCGATGGTGAGGGCAGCGGAACTCATTGCGCGAGCCTCATTGCAGGTACACGTCTGGTTCCACGTTCATGCCCGGCCGCAGCCGGCGATCCTGGTTCTCGCCCGGATCGATGATGATCTTGACCGGGATCCTTTGCACAATCTTGACGTAGTTTCCGGTGGCGTTCTCCGGCGGAAGTAAGCTGAAGAGAGGTCCGGTTGCTCCGGCGATGCTGTCCACATGGCCTTGGAATGTCTCGCCGCTCGAATCCACATGGATTTTCGCTCTCTGGCCCACGCGCATGTGCTTGAGTTGCGTCTCTTTAAAGTTGGCCGTGACCCACACTTGATCCAGTGGCACTACGGTGAGGAGTTGCTGCCCGTTTTGCACGTTCATCCCAACCACTACGGTTTTATTGACTTCACCGCTGACCGGGGCGACGATCTTTGTGTATCCGAGATTCAGTTGGGCCTGCTGGAGTAAAGCGCGTTTTTCCTCGACGTCGGCGATGGCCGCCCGTACCCGCGCCCGGGTCGACGACACTTGCTGCGACCCGGTCTGAGCATATTGGTGGTTGGCGTCGGCTTGCGTCAGGCGGCTCCGCGCCTGTTGGACGAATTCGCTCGCGGCGGATTCATTGGCGGCGGCGGCCGCCAGCGCCGCGGTGCTGGACTTAGCCGCGGCCAATGCCTGATCGTAGACCTGGTCCGCTACTTCCTTCTTGTCAACCAGTAACTTGTAGCGATGGAGATCGTCTTGCGCTTTCACATCGACGGCCTGGGCAGATTCCAGTTGGGCTTGGGCTGCGGTCACCTGTCTCTCGGCGGCGATGATTCCAGCGTTGGCGTCTTCGATGCCGGAGGCAGTGAACTGCAGTTGGCTCGATGTGTTCACCGAAGTAATGGGAACCGTGATATGCAGGGATTCCGCCGTGCCTTCGGCGTTAGCGAGGTTCGCTTTCGCCTGCGCCACCGCCACCTCATAGTCTTTGGGATCGATCTCCACCAGCACCGTGCCTTTCTCGACCCACTGGTTGTCATCCACGTTGACCCGCACGACGTAGCCGGAAACACGCGCGCTCACGGGATAGAGGTGAACATCCGCTTGGGCATCGTCGGTCGATTCGTAGCTGCTAAAGTAGCGCCACGCGGTCACACCGCCAATCAACACGGCCACCGCGATGACGGTGAGGATCGCCAGCTTTCTGCGGCGCCTGGGGGCGCGCAACGGCAGCTCATTCTCCGTTTCGGGGAAGTCCGATGGCTCACCCGGAGATTCCGGGTTTGTGTCAGGCAGTGAAGGAGGTGGATTTTCCGCCATGTTCATTTTCCTTTGAAGTATTCTTTGACGCCCTGTTCCGCGAGTCCGAGGGCGCGAGCCAGGGAAATTTTTGCGTAACTGTAGTTGTAGAGACTCGATATATATTGCTCGTGCGCGCTGGCTACTGCCTCTTGCGATTGCACGACCTCAACGGTATCGGTAACTCCCGCGGTGAAGCGATCGCGCGACTGGGTCAGCGTTTCTTCTGACAAATGAATGTTGCTGCGCGCCACGTTCACCAGGTCCGCCGACGACTGCAAGTTGAACAGTGCGGTGCGCACATCAGAGTCGATTTGCGCGCGCAGATTGTCGAGGCGCTCACGGCTTTGCTCGAGTCTCGCGTCCGCCTGCAATACGTCACCGTGAACACTACCGCCCTGAAAAATCGGAATCGACAAGGTTCCACGCAGGTCGAATACCTGCGTTGCGTTCGAGGGATGCGCCGCTCCCGTGCCGTAATCGCCGCTGAAAGAGAGTGACGGGAGATAGCCGGCCAGTGCAGATTTGCGTGAGAATTCGGCGGCGCGCACGTTGCTGATCGCCGCCTGGTAATCGGACCGCGAACCATACGCGCGCCGCAAGGCATCACCGACTGTGATCCCTTCGAGCGGCTGGTACGGCGACTTGTCGGTCAGTTCGAATTCCTGCCCGGGAGCCAAACCGATTACTCGGCCCAGGGTCAGCTTTTGGATGGCGAAGTTGTTCCTCGCCTGGATCAACTGTTGCTGCCGCGTCTGGAGCTCGACCTTGGCGCGCAGGGCGTCGATCTGCGGCGAAGTGCCGGCATTCACTTGGTCTGCCGCCTGATTGTAGAGCGCCTGGCCGGTCTCAACCTGCGCTTCTGCGGTTTGAATGCGGGCTGCGTCGGCGATGGCTCGCAAATAACTATAGCCCACGGCCAGGACAACCAGGTCGCGAGCATCCTTCAAGGTATAGGTGGTGGATTTGACACTCTGGTTAGCCGCCCGGGTAGCGTTGATTGACTTCCAATCGAACAGGGTCTGAGTCACCGAGGTACGCGCGTCAAAGTAAGAGTAAGGGCCAATGGAGGACGAGATAGCCAAACGGTTTCCCAGACCGGTAAAACCGATCTCGTCGATATTAATTTCCGACTCGGCAATATAGGGAGCTGCGGTCACGTGTGGCAGGAGTGCGCTTAACTGGTCCCAGCGTTGTCCCCGGGCCGCGCGAATCTCTGCATTGGAAAGCAGCAGGCCGAGATTCTGCTTCAACCCGCGGTCGATGGCGTCCCGCAACGAAAGCTGCAAGATCCCCGGAACGACCTTCGCCGGCACGCTGGCTGCGAACGGACTCACCCCATTGGTTCCGGGGATCGCCTGACCCGGCCTGCCGAAATCGATGGTGGTTTCGGTTTGCGGAAGTGATGTTGCCAATCCAAAAATCAAGACTGCGGCCACTAGAAAGATACGGCGCTCGCTACTGAACCTCAAGGAGGGCCTCCTGCCTCGACCTTTCGTAAGCTGGCCGGGCATCTTCTGCAATGTGATCCATCACACTTCCTGGCGCGGCTGATCAAGCGGGAGCCTTGAACGCAGGACGCCAGAAGTCCGGGGATCCGAACGACTTGAATCGCACACGGCAAGACCCGGTGTGTCGAAAAAATCAGCCGGGCCGCGTCGAGATTTCGACTCACACTTCTGGCGGGCTTTCACGCACGCTGAAGCGATGCGGAAGAACATTGCCGAATTCCACTCCATCGCAGGAGGTTTGTTTGCGGCGGCTCTGCCATTGCAAAGGCGCTCTTTAGCTATAGTGAAGCGCGGTCCAACGTCAGTGCCTCGCCCAACGTTCAGCCCCCCGGGACGATGGACGTTTGAGCTGGTTCAGTGCAATTGTCGGGCCATCGCCGGGACGGGTAGATCGCAGCCAGGAGGAAGAACAAACGGCAAGGAGATGGAAGTGAGGATCCGGAGAAGATTGCGATCTGTTGGCCAAGCAGACGCACAACGCGGAGCGGGAGCGACCTGCATCGCACCCCTCCGTGGAAGCTCCATCAGTTGGAGACTTGCTTGCTGTCTTTTTCCCGCGGCCCTGCGACCGTGAGGTCGTTTGTCACTTTGAATATTCCGGGCACGGAATTGGCGCGTATGCCAGCCACGTCCTTATCGGTCTGACTGTCTACCACGCCGTAGAGGGTTACATTGCCGTTTTGCACCGAGATGCGGATCGGCTTTGCCGGGTCAATGGCATATTTATTGAGTGTCGGAAACCCGTAAATAGACCAGAATAACTGGATACGGGAGCGATCATCCATCGGCGATAGCGGATCGATCCGGACTTCGTTCACGACATTTTTCACACCTGGTGTGTAGCCTGCCAACGCGATGGCGGAAGCCGCGTCAATGGGACCGTAGGCATGGCCCGACAGCGTGACGGTTCCATCCTGCACCTGGACGGAGATCGCGTTGAAGGGCGTCGTGCCGTATCCTACCCGGTCATAGGAAATTGCCTTGGCCAGCTTTGCCTCAAGCACGGGGTCGGGAAGATC
>DASRRN010000015.1:0-13874 GCA_035695685.1 Acidobacteriaceae bacterium
TTGAGGAACGAAGGGTAGGTATTTCAACTGAGTCTGGTTTGTATCAGGGCACGACTTTAGTCGGGCCATAAAGGGTTGAAAGAGAATTGGGCTTTAGCCCCTGTTATGGCAGTACCCATGCCGCTACACTTACCTGGCAACAAAAAACGCAGGGGCTAAAGAGTGTGCGTGAGAACCGGAAAGAAAGCGTAGACCCCACTCCGCGACGCTCTAGGGAAAGCGCAGCCCTCAGGGGCTAAACAGGCTGCGGAAAAAGGTCGAACAGGGGGCGAAACCCCTCCCCTCAGCGGCTAAAGCCGAACAGATTTTCAATCACTTACGGACGGCCTGAAGGCCGTCCCCTTCAAAGAATTCGGTTTTTCCGCAGCCTGTAAAGCCCTCCAGAGCTGTCCAAATTAGCGGATCAACTCGTTTTTTTTGACGATGTAACTTGTTGCTTGCTTTGAGGAGAGCTTCGCTTGAACAAATCAGGTTGGTCAGGTTGCTTTTGTTGGTCGGCAGCTGTCTAAATGGCAGCGGGTTTAAGAGTTAATCTGATGAACGAAAGGCACGGCTTTGAGGAGCCGTACCACTCGGCACGCGGACTCATGAGGGCTGAAAACTAAAGAAAACCGCAGATCTCTCCGCTCTGCTACCCCGGATTTCCTGTGGATCTTGGTGGCGTTGGCGAACTTCATGCGGCTTTCCTTAATGAAAGCCGCACACGTGGGCGTATCCAGTGCAGCGAGGCAGGAAATCCGGGTACGCTCCGGTCGAGATGACAATTCTGTTTGAGCATAGTATTCCGCGTTTCCAGGAGAGGTCCGCGGAACTGCAGATCCCTCGGCTTCGCTCGGGATGACAAAGGAAAGGGCAACGGTTCCATAAAAATGGTTGCTGAACCGAGGCGTTTTTCAAATCTAATTTGGACAGGTCTGAAAGCCCTCACAGCCGAACTCTCTATGGCACGGCTAAAGCCGTGCCCTTCGTGGAGTCAGTGTCTTTTACGCAGCGAAAGCCTACCGCGCCGGAGCGGTCGTAGCTGGGCGCCATGAGCAACAACTTACCGTGTTGATCATTCCGGTAAGCCTGGGGGAAATACCATATTGATCCCAGGGGCTGGTAATAACTGCCGCCGCGCAAGATACCGCCGCGCGTGTGATCGTCGACATATTCATCCGTCCACTGCCAGACGTTGCCCACCATATCCTTAATTCCTGACGGACTGGCTCCGTTCGGATGGGCACTGACAGTATCGGGGCCGCGCATGGTCCGTGCGTGATCTACAGCGGGCACGCGGCTCGCATCCCAGACGTCGCCCCACGGATAAATGCGCCCCTCGCTCCCCTGCGCAGCATACTGCCACTCCCATTCATGGGGCAGCCGTTTACCAGCCCAGCTGGCATAGGCGCGTGCATCCTCGAGAGAAACCCAGGTAACCGGTTTCTCCGCCCAGCCCTGGGGATAATTGCCGTCCTTCCAGTCTTTGAGGAAGTTCAGATCGTCGGTAGGATGATAGTGGGCCGCATCCAAGAATTTCTTGAAGTCTGCATTGGTGACGGGGTACTTATCCATGTAGAACGCGGAGAGATGCATCTTGTGTTCGTGATAACGACGCGGCGTATCTTCCCAGGGATATTGCACGTCCACACCCTCGTCGTTGAAACCTTCGACCTCTATGCCTTCCACCTTGAATACGTAATCTGCGGCAGGGATCATGGTCATGCCATCGGGAGTGGAGCTCGCGGGTTTCGATTTTGCGATCTCGACTATTTGTTGGGGGAGCGGCTTCCACTCATGCGAATAACTAGCCAGGGGCCGGGCCGTCATTGTTTTCATCTTGTCCATTAATGGCACGAACTCAGGACCAGGCTCCCCCGAAGCCGCGAGCAGAGCGGCATAGCCATGGGCTTCAATGGGGAAGGTTAGAACTGCCTGATCCCCATCGCGCTCGGGGGTTAACTCTGCGCCGTGATAGAGATCGTAATAGCGCATTCCAGTGGCGTACGGAACCGAGATCTGCCGTCCGGCAACGTCGTATTCATTTCGATTGACGATGGTCCAGAGGGTCTGTTGCCCCTGCGGCCACTGGCTGGCAAAGACTCCATAACGATGGGTTGGATAGAGCGGGCGCCATTGCTTGCTTGAGAAAAACGGGGCGACAGCACGTTCGATGGTTGCCACCCGCCGGGTCGCTTCGCTGTCGCGTGGGGTGATTCCATTCCAGATACCCCAAATGTTTTCCCAACTTTCCCAACCTTCGCCGTTGAAGAAGGCGAACTGAAGGTCGTCGGTCTTATCACGGTTCCAGCGATCGGAGATATTCACCTGGTGCAACGGCTCCAGCCACCGGTATCGGTCGACCAGGGGCACAAAGCCGAACTTGTATTGGCCCCAGGTGAGCACGTTCCAGGCGAGTGCCTCGTCGCTGGGACTGCCCTCAGGCTCAAAGGCGAGGGGATGCCCGACGGAGTCGGCCGCCAGCGAATAGGCCAGTGGCACTCCGTCCTGGGTGTCTCCATTGACGCCGTCGGCGCCGATCTCCTTCATGATCTCGGCGATGGCTTGCGGCCAGGGCATGCCAGGGTCGCGGGTTCCCTGATCCCACATCATCATGGGGAATAAAACGTGGACGCCGCGACGATGGAAATCATCCACCATTTTGCGCACGCCGGGGATTCCACCGGGCATGGAACGAATCATGTCATGCTGATTGCGGTTATCAATCCCCATGTTCGGATAGGTGGGCCAGATGAGGACCGCATCGATGCCACCAAATCTGTGCTCCAGATCGTCAAGGTAGCGATCGACGGTGTATTTGCCGGCTACCGGATCATAGAAATATCTCTCCTGGACCATCATTTGCGGCTGCATAAAAGCCGAGTGGGTCCATTGAAAAGCCGGCAATCCGTATCGCTGGGCACTATAGCCTATGCGGATTAGGCGCTCTGCACGCCAGTGGGTGATGTCGCCTAACCATTCATCAAGATCCTTTGCTGTACACAGTTTTGATCCACCCTCCCAGGCACCTTTTTGGGTGAAGCAATCCGGCGCGGAGAATTGCTGCACGCTGCCGTGGGGAGCATAGTGCGAGTCCTGAGCTTTGGCCGGCGGGTTCAGCAGGAGAAAAGCCAAGGATAAGTAGGCCAGGGGTAAGCGGGATCGCGTCATCATTTCTTCCTGTCTCAAAAGATGGGCGCCAGAGCGACCGCCGAGAGCCCACAAAGAAATACCGCAAACATCCACACCAGCAGGGTTTTGGCCCGAGAGGGGGCGGTGGAGAATTCGTGCCAGATAAAAACGCCCCAAGCGGCAGAAATCATCGTGGCGCCTTGTCCGATGGAGTAAGACACTGCGGGACCCACGATGTTGGCGCGGGACGCTATGAAATTGAGCACCGCGCCGGTGCACCAGATCAGGCCGCCGAGGATTCCCCATACATGCCAAATCCCAGGAGCGCCGGTGTAGCCGGTCATACTTACGGGTGGTTTTCCGTCTAACGGACGCCGCATCAGGATGGAATTGGCGACGAGGGCACAGAGGCCGACGCCCAGGGCGAAGAAGAACGATGTGGCGTAGGGGCCGGGCGCACCCGCGCCGCTCATGGCGCGCGAGACGAAGGGATAGAAGCATCCCATGAGCAGTCCGGCCACAAGGCTGATGACCACGCCGTTGACACTGATGCTTTGCCTTTCGGCCTCGCGCAGGCGGTAGGCTGCGGCATCGAGCACGATCGCGGTGACTACAAGGGCGATGCCTCCAAAGAGCATTAGCGGATTGCCTGCCGGCGCGAGAATGTAGCTGCTGACGGCTCCGACCACGAGAGCGAGACCGATGCCGACGGGGAAGGCTACGGCTAGTCCGGCAATGTCAATGGCCGCTACCAGCAACAGGTTGGCAACATTGAAGATGATGCCGCCGATTACGGCCAGGCCGATGTGGTGAAGATCGCTTGCCGAAATATCCTGCAGGAAGGACCGGCCAGTATTGCCCATGGCTCCCAGGCTCAAGCCCCAAACCAGCGTTCCCAGGATGAGGCCGACCACGTAGTCCCAATAAAAAAGTTGAAAACGGTATTGGGGACAAAGCTTGATGGTGTTGGCCCATGATCCCCAGCAGAGCATGCTGATGATCATGAACGTCAGCGCGATAGCGTACGTCTGAGGTTGATACAACAGGGATCTCCTTGCGGCCTGACGAAAGTTGGTTGGGAGAAATGTACCTTACGAGGCGAGGATGGTGCGGGAAAAAGGCTTTTGTTGGTTTCGAGACGCCAGGGAAGGGCGCAGCGCTGCGGGGTGGAAGTGTGCGCCCTAAGCGCCTTATGCGCACTTTGGGTGGAAGTGTGCGCCTTAAGCGCCCTATGCGCACTTTGGGTGGAAGTGTGCGCCTTAAGCGCCCTAAGCGCCATAAGGGCCGGTTTCGCAGGGGATCGCGCTGGTTTCGGGATTTTGTGGTTTGGTCCAGAGGGTTGTGGCCCGTCCTCGCCCGGCGGAGGTTCCCCGGTCGATCAGGCCGAGTTTCAGCAATTGCTCGAGAGCAAGGTCAATTCGTTCTTTGCTGACATGGCGATGGAAAAGAGCGCGAATTTGCATTCTGGTTAGTCCCTCGGGAGCGACGTCAAGTGCCTGGCCGATGCGTTGGGCGGTGGGGTCGATGGGGGCGATGTCGAAGAAAAGGCGAGCACTGGCGCGGCAGTAATCCCATACAGCCAAGGCGGCCTGGAGGTGGCAGGCATCGGTCCAAACTGTGTCACTGCTAGCCACGAATATAGAGCGGCGAGCAGCGCCGGCACGAGGACCGGAGCGATCAAGCGGGCGGACCATCGCCAACGAGGAAGGAAGATCAGTAATATCCACCCAAGCAACGCGGCATTGTTGACCAGTCTGAAGAGTAGATTGGGGTTCACGAGTGCAGCTCCAACACCTCCGCCCACCTTTTCAAATCGGAAAAGTCGGTCGAAGACAGTGCGAGCCAACTCCCGATTGCCGTGAAAAACACCAGAAGGGACGCGGCGATTAGCGTTTTTCCGTCGGGTTGCAAGAGGGCCTGGCCTCTGAGCGCTTGCCAAGCCAGCAGTGCAAAGATGGAGACGTACATTCCGCTCGCGAGCCAGATCAGGCGGGTTCGCTGCTGCTCCGAGAGTCGTTTCTTGCGAAGCAACCACCATCCGATCAGCGGAATGATTTGCATAGCGTGCAAGCCGATGAAGTGAGCCACCCTGAGATCCCCATGGTTCTCGCTCCAGTTGAGTACCGGCAGCCCTGGACCGCCATCGGGCGCGCCGACAGTATGCGCTCCGAATTGCTTCAACTCCGGGTTCTGCTTCTGCTCCGGGGTTTGCCGCAGCATGAAGCCGCCGCCTGCAGCACCTACGACAGAAAGCAACAGGCCAAGCCGAAGCGCCCACGCCCAGGAGACTGGCTGGAGCTTCTGGCGTATGAGAGCGTACATCATGCCCACCATCGATAGCCAAAGGATACCGATGGAAATCCCCATGGTGATAAACGCCACCCGGTCAAACGGAGTGGCCATATTGAAATGACTCGTCGTTCCGCGGGCTGCCTGCAGATCGATCACGAAGATCTCGATTGCTATCGACAGAGCGAACAAGCGACCCGACCAATCTCGAATCCTTGGCCAATCTCCCAGATAGGTCGCGATCCAGGCGAGAGACAAGCAAGTCACGGCGCTGGAGAGGCCAAACTTCGCAGGCTTGAGCCATGCGTTGACGCCAGTGATCTGCCGGGAGTCGAACCTCATCGCCACAAGGCAGGCGACGAGATCGCACACCATCATCAAGCCAACGAATGTCAGTGGGCAGCTGGCGGCCCAAAAAGCCGATAGCCAACGCCGCATTTTCAAATACGCGTTATTCATAGCACCTTCCGCCTAAACTTGAACGTCACCAACCGAGGGCGATGCCTCGATGTCCGGTTCCGTCAGGCGTAGAGTACCCACGCTGGCTAGCAAATGGCAGCGAAACAGTGCGATCGCGGAATGTGATTGTGTGAGTGCGGAATATTGGAACTGAGCGAAGCGAGTTTGGCGCTCATAAGCAAACGCCAATTGCCTTTTCTCCAGTCCGCTTGTGGCCAATCGGATCGCAGCTAAGGAATGGAAGAATGTCGCGATCCGCCTGCGGCCGTCGCGAGGCCCAACCCGATGTACACCGTACCGGAGACATATTTTTGATTGCGCAAGACGGTCCGGTTCCTTTTCAACCAGCCGGAGGCGGACCCAGCCGCCAAAGCCCATAGGCTGTCGCTCGTAAGAGCCATCACGTTGAAGAGTATCCCAAGAACGAGAAACTGGACAGTTACTGATCCCTGCGCAGGATGGACGAACTGAGGCAGGAAAGCAAAAAAGAATATTGCAATCTTGGGATTGAGAATCTGTACCAAAACTCCTTGCGCATAAATCTTTCGCAGAGATAGAGGCTTCATCTGTTTGAACTCATCGGCGGCTGAGGGCTGCTCACGAAGTTTTTTTGATTCCCAAATAAATCAGGTATGCGGCCCCCACATATTTCACAAATGAATAGGCAGTTGCCGAAGACGCCAGCAGCGCCGAGAGCCCAAGTGTGGCAGCCAGCACATGCACGAGTCCACCGGTGGTAATCCCGAAAGACGAGGCTAAACCTGCTTTGCGTCCTTGATCGAAACTGCGCGCCACTACGTAAAGAACGGCTGGCCCCGGAATCACGAGCAGCACCATCGACGTCACGATAAAGAGCAGCAAATCATGGGGGACAGGCAGGATTCGTAGCATTTTGCCAAGGCTAACACGACGACCTGCCAAAACATCCAACGAGATTGCTACGGCACTGGCCGGGTTAGGTAGATCAAAAGCGACTTGCAGTGCCAACCTTAGCAAAGGGTCATTCGATTGAGGCGTCAGCGGGTTCGCCTGCCAGTCAAAGACCAGGGATACGAGTTCGAAGCGCTCGCCCCTGCCGCTCGCTCACTTCGACCTCGGTGTTCTTCACGTCGCGCATGACTAGAACAAAGCTGCTGCGGGGGTCCGAGCGAATCTCCTTGACGCGCTTCAGGTTGACGAGAGAGGACCGCCGGGCACGGAAGAATCCCCTCGGCGTGAGCGCCTGCTCCAATTCTCCCAGTTGATAGTTCACCCAGTACGTGTCGTTCTCTACCCGCACCCGAACAATCCCGCCGTCCATGTAAAAAAACAGCGCTTCTGTCGGGTCCAGCAGGAAGACTCGATTCGCTTTTCTGGCGACAATCTGTTCCATGGGCGGAAGGTCATCTCTCAGCAAACTGCTGACGTTCCGCTCCTCTTCTTCACGGGAAGGAATGGAAGCGAGAAGGCGCCCAGCTCGTTCGACCATCTCCCGCAGATGGTCTTCGTCGATCGGCTTGAGCAGGTAGGCAATGGCGCGTGCGCGAAATGCTTGCAGGGCATGTTCGTGGAAGCCCGTGATAAAGATCGTCAGCGGCCGGGGCGTGTCCTTTGAAAGCCCCTTCAGTACCTCGAAGCCGCTCAGCCCCGGCATCTGGATGTCGAGAAACAGCAACTGAGGCTGTAGCCGCTCGATAGCCTCTACTGCCTCGATGCCGTTGGTGGCTTCCCCAATGATTTCGATCTGGGGAAGGTCCTCCAACAGCCTCCGCAGCCGCAGGCGGGCTGCTTGTTCGTCATCGGCCAGGAACGCACGAATCTGCATCAATCTACTCTCCTACTGGGATTTCCAATGTAGCGCGGCTGCCACCCCTCGGGAGATTGACGAGGGACAGGTTGGCCGTTACGCCATACATGGTATGCAGACGCTCGCGAACATTCTGCAGGCCTACTCCTGCGCCGGAGCCTGCGCCCGACAAGGATCGGCCAAGCTGTTTCCCATTCGCAAAAAGCCCGACGCCGTCATCTTCAACGCTTAGCGATACCATTCCGTCTCGGCGCTTCGCCTGTACCAGGATTCTGCTGTTGCCGACTTTCGGCGCAATACCGTGCTTGATCGCATTCTCTACCAGAGGCTGCAGGATCAGGGATGGGACCGCCATATGCGCAATCGAATTTTCCACGTCGAACTCAACCAGCAGGCGTTCACCAAAACGGATCTGCTCTATCTCCAGATAGCTCCGCAGGAAATCTATTTCTTCATCGATTGCACTAAGCGGCTGGTCAGCATGCAGCAGTACATACCGGAATACCTTGGCGAGTCGCACAGTAAACTTCTCCGCTTTCTCCGGTTCCAGAGAAATCAGGGCGGCGATGGTATTCAGTGAGTTGAAAAGGAAATGCGGATTGATCTGGGCTCTTAGAGCGCGCAGCTCCGCCTCGACCAGTTGTTGGCTCAGCCGGCCTTCGAGGCGGATACTCTCCATGCGCTCTTGCTCGCGGTCCAGTTCATCAAGCCGACGACCAGCGTGAAGCGCAATCTCCCGCAGGGAATCGATCTCGGCGGTAAGAAGTGTTCGCCGGTTCCCTGTGAGAGGGATGGCAAGGCACAGATTGCCGGCACGCGGCAGGATCGGAACCGATATGGTGGCGGCATCTCCATCCAGCTCGAATTCCCGCACAGAAACCTCGTCGGGTTTCACGCCAAGTGCTTCGACAGCCAGGGCTTGGGTCTCGGACAGAACGATCTCCTTCGATTCCAGCAGTCCGAGCCGGTCTCGAAACTCCCGGATCGCAAGTCGAGAGTCGCGCTTCCCGAATACTCTTCGCTCCACCAGAATGTCAGTCCATCGCCCCAACTGCCCGTAAAGACAAATGGCACATCCGGTCAAACTTGCGGCGCAAAGGAGAATAACGGGATGCGGATACGCAGTCTTCCGGGCCATGGATGAAACTGGACCGAGGGCAACGAAGGCCGCGAGCAGGGCCAGAGCCGAGCCGAGAAGCAGCCGCATCGCCTGCTTGGCAAAGATATCCGCTGCCCTGAAGCGGGAAAAATAAATGAGCGAGCCAATGAGCAGGAGGACGATGCTCTGGAATCTGGTAACCCTGACGATCTGTGCCAGCGTTACCGGAAGAGGAACATAAGCGTCCAGGACGGCGCTCACAGAGCTAAGAAGGAGACCAGCGATCATAAGGGAGATCGCCACCCGATCCGTCAGATTATCCAGCGTTCCTGGCAGCAAGAGAATGCCACCTAGCAGGATCAGCAGCAGTCCATTGTAGATAGTCAGGTTTCCCACGAAATCCTGATTCAGCAGGACGTTTGAGGTCGAACCTGACGATGCGAACGAAGGAACCCATGCGCCTAGAGCCAGGCACCCCGCAATGAGCAGTCCACTTGTTGCCGCGTAAATGACAAGAGCATCGCCAGTCCTGCGCCGAACGCGAGATGTGGCATTGTTGCGCCAGATGATCATGATGCTCAGCGGCAGCATCGCAGCTGCGATGAAACCTACAGAACGTATCTGCCCTGCCAGAAGAGATTTGGGAGAAACGTTGAGTACCAGCGCAATGTTCTTAGCCAAACCCGAGAGATTTGCAATCAGGATGCAGGCCGCAAACAGGAAGCGTGGACGGCGATCTGCTCCGCCCGAACGCCAGACAAGCGCCATCAGCAGAGTCGCTAACGCCGTTCCGACCGCAAAGCCGTACATTTGCCCGATCAAACCAGCCGTCGAGAGTTGCTCCAGTGCGCTCATAAGGCAAATAGCTCACATATAGTGTCCTACGACTCGCCCCTCGATTGCCTGAAAAAGGCCCCAGCGCGGCAATTTGGGGGATGAACGCGCCGAAGTGCGCAACGACCCCCTTGCCGCATCCCCCGGCAGAGCCGCAAGACTGCGGGCTGATGTTAGCGGCCATTGGGAAATCGTTCGCAGGCCGATTTCTTGCGTTCGCATTGAAACTCGCCGCGCCCGCACGTTGATGCTAATCCTTGCCCCTCTTCTTCAGTAACACTGCGGATATTGTCAGGAGGTTGTATGGTTCGACTCCACCGCCACTGGATCGTCGTCGCACTATTCCTAGCCATTAGCGCAGGCTCATATGCGCAATCGAGCACGTCAGCGGAGGCTGACCCTGCCCCGGCTGCGGCACCCGCAGTGAATTTTCTCTCAGCTCGCGGCGCAAATGTAGGGGGGCCGTATACCTTTCCAGACGGAAGACAGCAATTCCGCAACTACCTTTACGCTACCTTCGGTCCGCCAGCGCTCATCAGCACCGCAGTGGGAGCCGGATTGGATCAGAATAAGCCTGCCCCACCCGAGTGGGATTCTGGTGCGCAGGGATACGGCGAGCGCTACGGGTGGAGATTCGGCATGCAGATGATTGGTCACACCACCGAATATTCGTTCGCGGCGGCGATCCATGAAGATGTTGCCTACCATCGGTGCGAATGCAAGGGATTCTTTCCCCGGAGCTCACACGCGCTGATCTCGACCCTCACCGCAAAGACCAGAAGCGGACGGACAGTCTTTTCGGTCCCGTCGCTGGTCTCCCCTTACGCCGGATCTTTCGCTGCGATGAACGCTTGGTACCCAAACCGGTACGAACCTGCCGACGCATTTCGCGTCGGCAGCACATCGTTCCTATTCAAAGCTGTTGGGAATCTAATCGGCGAATTTATCGCTCCGCGCCGTTGAAGAGGATTCGGAGGTTTCATGGACAAGAAGAATACTTCGCTGATCGATCGTAGAGCGATGTTGGGGCTCACCGCGGCTGCCGTGACGGGCACACTCACGGCGTGCAGCAGAGCGACGGCTACAGCAACTCCATCCGCAGTGGCGAAACGCCGATTCCAGAACAAGGTCGTCCTGATCACGGGCGCTACATCTGGGATCGGACGCTGCGCCGCGGAACAGTTTGCCGCCGAAGGCGGAAAGGTCGCGTTTTGCGGTCGGCGCGAGAATCTCGGTCACGAAGTCGAGAGCGTTATCCGGTCTCGTGGTGGAGAAGCTACCTACATTCACGCGGATGTAAGGGATGAGGGCCAGGTGAAGGCTTTTGTCGATCAAACCGTGCACGAATATGGCCGGCTTGACGTGGCGTTCAATAATGCGGGTATCACGCTCGAAAAGCCTCTACACGAATACACCTCAGCCGAGTGGGACGATGTGATCAATACCAACTTGCGCGGCGTCTTTCTAGCGATGAAGTACGCGATTCCGTACATGCTGGCGCAGGGCGGAGGTAACATCGTGGTGACGTCGTCGTCGAATGCGATTGCGACGACGGCGACGCGATCGGCATACACGGCGAGCAAGCGCGGCCTCGTGGGGCTGGTACAGTCGGCGGCGCTGGATTACGTGAAGCAGGGGATCCGGGTAAATGCGCTGATTCCGGGCACCACGGATACGGCGCTGGTGCGGCGCGTGGCGCACATGATGGATGCACCCGATCCGGTCTGGGAGGCGGCTGCAAAAGCCTATGCGGAGCTTCACATTCCGATGGGGCGGATGGCCACGCCCGAAGAGATCGCAGCTTTCGCTTTGGCGCTTGCCTCGGATGATTTTCCGTACATGACCGGAGCGCAAATGGTTATCGACGGTGGCAAGACAGCGCATGCAGGCTGAGTCCGTAGGCGGACCGACCATAAGAACCCTATAAAAGGAGATACTCAAATGACACGAACCCGATTTCGAGTTGGCCCGATTTCGCTCATGTTGGTCCCGTTGTCGCTCTTCTTCCCAACGCTGCTTCCAGCGCAATCTCCGAATCCAGCCACGTTGACTGTACGCGTAGTCAACGCGCGCAATGCGAACGGGGTAGTCCGGATCGCATTGTTCCAGAGTGCCGACGGCTTCCCTGGGAATGCGTCCGAGGCACTTCATACGCAATCGGAGAAAATCGACCCTCAAACGCTGACCGCCGAGGCCGTCTTCTCAGGGATTCCGACAGGAACCTACGCCGTTATGGTATTTCACGATGAAAACGGGAATGGCAAACTCGACAAGAATATGCTCGGAATCCCAAGGGAGGGTTATGGGGCGTCGAATAATTCAGCAAAAAAGATGCGAGCACCCACCTTCGACGAAGCGAAGTTCTCACTCAGTTCCGATCAAACGATAGAAATCAGATTGCTCTACTGACGAATGGTTCTGCGCGAATCAGAAACGAGGCAACAAATAGCGGCGGAGTTAAGCCTTGTCGTGAATATTGATCGAAGAAGGGAACATTCATGAGCGATCAGAAAGTGGCTTTGGTAACTGGAGTTTCTTCCGGCATTGGACGTGCAGTCGCTCTTCTCCTCTCCAGTCGTGGATTCCGTGTATTCGGAACGGTGCGTCGTTTGTCTGGTTCCGACACGTCAACCGGGAACCTGGAACTCATTCAACTCGACGTTCGAGATGAAAGGTCGGTCGAAGCGTGCGCGCAATCGGTTCTGGATCGGGCAAACAGAATCGATGTTGTCGTCAACAACGCCGGCCACACGTTGGTTGGCGCGCAGGAGGAGACGGGTATCGAAGAGGCGAAACAACTCTTCGATACCAACTTTTTCGGAGTCTTGCGTGTGAATAAGACCTTTTTACCAGCGATGAGAAAGCAGCGATCGGGGCGAATCATCAATATCGGATCTATGACGGGATTTCTCCCTGCGCCCTACCAGGGAATCTACGCTGCCAGCAAGCACGCTCTTGAAGGTTATTCGGAGTCTCTGGACCATGAAGTCAGGCAGTTTGGGATTCGAACTTCGGTTGTCGATCCGGGATTTACGCGAACCCAGATCGACAAGAACGCAATCATGACCCGTCAACGCCTGGAGCCCTACGATACCGAACGCGAGAGTGTGCTCAGTGCAGTCAGATCGAACAATGCAAGCGGACAGGAACCTGATGCAGTCGCCATCGTGGTCTTGAAGTGCTTAGAAAACCGGTCGCCGAAGGCGCGATATGTCATTGGCCGCGGGACTGGCTTTGTCGCCACGATGAGAAAGTTTGGCCCGCGACGATTTTCGACAGAGGTCTTCGGAGGCAGTTCAACCTGACTTCGACGTTTCCCGTCCGGAATTCAACTGGTCCGGACATTTGAGTTGTTCCAAGCTAAATCGATCGCCAGTGGAGTTGGCGACCAGCATCTGGGAGCCCGCGCAAAGTCAGTCGAGACGGGGAGGGATATGAAAGACATAGTTATGCCGAAGGTGGCCAGACTCAGTCTGGGCAATGGCCGTCTGCCGAAGCGTTCCTCAATCTGGAAAAATTCCATCGGCAAGGTTCCCGAGGCGATGCGGACGTAAAAACGCGAATCGACCTTTGACCTCCGCGGAGACCCATCCGAAGCTGGTACGAAGAGCAGGACGAAGCCCGATGGCTTCGACTTCCCATCCGCAATGGTTTTAGTCCTGATATCTTCGATACCCGGTTCGACGGATTGGAGAATGATGTCGAGCGTCGCAGACGCCACTGCGTGACGATCGGCAACTGGTGCCAGATCCCGCACAACATCGGGTGTATTGGCTCCTGCCCCTGACGCCTTGGGGCCGATGACAATGACCCCGCCCATGGCATTGGTGAAGCCGCATGCGGCCTTGGCGATGATCCGTCGCGCGTCGTCCGGCCTAGCCGGCCATTCCTTGCAGTCGAACTCTGCATCTTCCGGCTTCCCAACAAGAGCCTGAAAGGCCTCTCGGATGAAAGCCGTTTGTAGAATCGCTCTGCGTTTGTCGCACGGCGGATAGGATAGCATCGCCCCGAAAACGATAAACCCCTGAGAATCCATGGCTTATGCCACCGACTCGATCAGAGGTGTTCTAAACGGAATTGATAGCAAATTCGGATTGGTTGCGGGGGCTGGATTTGAACCAGCGACCTTTGGGTTATGAGAACGATTAAGAACTCCTAAGTGCTTTCGAATCAATCGCTGATGTTCCAAAAACACCCGATTTTACGAATTCTGGCCACTTAAGTGCTATCACCTCAAGAGCATAGAAAAAGCGAAAGTTTTGCCGCTTAACGGCTTCCCCTTCCCTCCCGTCAAAC
>DASRRN010000016.1:0-6789 GCA_035695685.1 Acidobacteriaceae bacterium
GACGACCGGCGCACCACACCGGCGGCCCACCAGGCGCTGGCAAAAGAGATTCCAGGATCAGAGCTGGTACTTATCGACGATGCGGCGCATTTCACGGTTCTTGAACGTCCCAGGGTTGTGTCTGAATGGATGGAACGATGGATTAGCACAGGCTGATGACTCGGCCTTCGTCCACCTATCTCTCTCGGCACTGGACCTTATAAGGGAAAAGGAGGACAGTTGAATGTGTCGCAGACACTTCTGCCCGTGTCTCACGGAATTTGGACGGAGGCTTTAAGCCACCCTGCACACTCTATCCGGTGTTCCGAATGGAATCCATTCCGCTGGTTGCCGCTCAGAATGCTCCCAAGGAGTTCCAAAAATCTTGTCGAGGAGAATACAGATGAAGTACATGATCAGTTGGTTCGAACGTTCGCAAGGTTCATCTGCGGAATACGAGAATGCGCAAAAACGAATCCTTGAAGTTTTCCGTCCGTGGAAGGCGCCCGCCAATTTCAAGATCGAGGTGTTTGTGATTCGCGTGGGCGAGTGGGGCGGGCACATGTTGGTAGATTGCGACGATCCGCTCGCGGTTCACAAATTTTGTTCGATGTTGCCGGCTTTTGAATTCCAGGCAAGACCAGTGGTGCCTGTTGAAGACGCAATTCGAGTCGAACTCGAAGCGATGGCCTGGCGCGATAGCCTGAGCGACAAGTGACATAGTTTTTCGGTGACAGACGGAAGCGGAATTTTGCAAAACAGGACGCTGAAAATCGATTTTTTCACATCTTGCTGTCCACGAAACCTGTCCACGAAACCACGAAACTGATTGGATAATCCGGTGGCCACCCTGTGGTTACGTCACGGGTGTCCATGAGGCATCGGTCTCGGGGATCCCAGGTCTCAAAAGCGAGACCTGGGGCACCCTTCGCGTTTTTCCGACACATTGGGTTCAGGAGGAGGGTTCCCGTGCGGGCTTCAGCCCGTGCCCTTCAAGGACAGATGCTCGGTTGCCACGGACAGCACAGACCACCCGCTTTGGGAATCATTGCTCCCTAGTGAACTGGAGATCAAATAGCGGTTCTGAAAAGGACGAGGTCAGATAGGGGAGGTTCGATTCCTACAACCGCAAAAGACGCTCGGCATTACCGTGCGCGATCCGCTCTTTGTCTGCGGTACATATCGGCAATCGATCGAGAAATGCACGCGCTTGCGCCATCGATGCATACGGGTGGTCGGCCGAGAACATGATTCGATCGACGCCCACTTGAAGCAGCAAATCGAGAAATGTCGGCGTGAAGTTGAAGCCGCTAAACGTGTAGTGGACATTTTCTCGAAGATATTCGCTGATGGCGCGCTTGGTCTTCGTCATAGCCATGGGCATCACGTCGAGCCGCTGCAACATGAAGGGAAGCGTTTCGCCCATGTGACCGATTACGATCTGCAGTTTTGGATACTGGTCGAATACCCCGCCTAGAATCATGCGAATGACGTGGACCGCGGTTTCGATATGCCAACCCCAGCCCGGGCCGGCAAGCATCTCGGTTACGATCGGTGCAAAACCTCCATAGGATGCGTCGATCACAGCCTGGGGAGGCGGAGTTGGATGGAGGTAAATGGGGAGGTTAAGCCGCTCAGCTTGTTCAAGAATAGGCCAGAAAAACTTGTGATCGAGATAACGTCCACGGTTGTGCCCATTGATGACCGCGCCTTTGAAGCCGTGGTCTCGGACCATGCGCTCCAGCTCTTCGGCGGCACGATCCGGGGCTGCGGTTGGTAAGACTGCAAATCCAGCAAAGCGGGTTGGGTTTTTTGCCACGGCATCTGCGAGGAAGTCGTTCGCTTCGCGCGCCACCGCAATTGCCTGGGCAGCTTCGAGCTGCTCTGCACCGGGAGAGGTTAGCGACAGGACCTGCATATCAATGCCTGCTGCATCCATCTCGGCGATTCTCTTGTCTCCGAGATCAGTGAGTTGTTCAAGGAGATAGGCAGCGCGGGCGCCGAATCGCAGAGCTCTATCTTTGAGATCCTTCCCAGGGCCGTCGAGAAATCCCGGACTGGCAAAATGTTCTTCGAGGGTTATGATTCGCATATGGCTTGACAATTCCTTCTCTTATTCCCAGTTTAACGTTTGGTCTTTCCCTGGGTTGCGGAGGAATTAAAAACCAGGATTTCCTGATCCTCCGTAAGGTAGACCAGGATTCAACTGGGTATTCCTGGCCACCGAAGTGTCCAGGGGATCGTCTTGCCGGGCGTAGAGTTCGCCAAGGATCTGGAAACCTGGTGACGGATACTCAACAACGGCAGTATCATACCTCTCGATACCGAGCCAGTAAGCCTCCGTAGATTGCACATTTGATAAGCTTTGCCAGTGGCGGGACAAGATTCGCATCTATGCGGATACGACCGAGTCGGAAGATCCGAAAGAGTACGGCAGACGGGCCAAGGAACGGGTAGCGATGGGCCTTACCTGGATGAAGATGGACCTGGGCATCAACGTACTCGAGGGAATGCCGGGGATGGTGATGGAGCCGGCGGGTCAGAGCAAGTGGGAACTGCGCAATCAACCTCATCCTTTTCTGGCTACTGAGGTCACCGATAAGGGCATCGACCGGCTTTGCGAATATGTTGCGGCGGTGCGGGACAACATCGGCTATGACATGCCGTTGTTATGGATCACCTTGGCCATATCGGTGTGAAGTCGGTGATCAAGCTGGGCAAGGCATACGAGAAGTTCAACCTGGAATGGATCGAAGACGTGATTCCGTGGTACTACACCGATCTCCTCAAGGAGATCACCGATGCCAGCCCCACCCCGACGATCACCGGCGAGGACATTTACGAAGTAGCGGACTTCGAAAAGCTGTGCAGCGTGCACGCGGTGGATAAGATCCATCCGGATCTTGCGACCTCTGGCGGCATTCTGCGGACGCACAAGATAGGCGACATGGCTTTTGGCTATGGCGTGCCGATGGCGATGCACTTTGCCGGGACCCCGGTAAGCTGCATGGCGAACGTACACTGCGCGGCCGCGACGCGCAACTTCCTGGCGCTGGAGAACCATTCCCTCGATGTGCCGTGGTGGCAGGATCTGGTGAATGGGCTGGAGAAGCCCGTCATCCAACAGGGCTACATCAGGGTTCCGGATACCCCCCTGGGAGTTACGCTGAACGATGACGAGTGCAAGAAACACCTGAAGCCTGGCACGGGGTACTTCGAGCCGACACCGATGTGGGACGATGTGCAGTCTAACAACGATCGACTCTTCAGCTAACCTTCAGTCACCAGTTGTCGTTTACGGCTGCAGTGCCACTAGCCGGGACCGTGTAGGAGTGATTGTTGCCAGGCTCCCAGATGACATTGCCGTTCGATTGAATATCAACGTACTTATATTGAACATTCGTACCCGCGGGCAAAGAAACATTGAGGAACCAGTTCGGATAGTTCGGGTCGAGCATGGGTCCAACGGCGGTCTGAAACGTCGTGCCCCAACTACCGAGTTCCGGGACATTACCAGAGACAAAGATGTAATCACCGGGGTTCGTCGGCTGTGCATTGTTGACCGTGAACGTCACCGGGATAAGCTTTCCGGTGAGGACGTTGAAGGTGATGCCGTTCGATTGCGTTCCGCTTGAGTTCTTTACCGTGACACTGTAGCTGCCGGCGGTCACGGAGGGTACCGCGACCGTTATGGAGCTGTTGGACCAGCTCTTGATTGTGGCTGTGGTCGTTCTGAACAGCACGTTGCCGGTAGCGGTGCCGAAGCCGTCGCCCGCGATCGTGACCATCATGCCAGGCTGTCCCACGTACGGTCCGATGCTGCCGACCTCAGGTGTGGTCGCGCTCACCTGCTTCTGCCAAACAGCAACCGTCGAGGGCCCAAGTGTAAATGCCGTCGCTGGATTGTTGCCCCCGGAACCGCTGGTAACGGTCAGGCTTCCGCCGCTGAGCAGCCCACCCAGGTAGTCAGTGTATGTGCCGGCCGGCAAAGCAGTATTCAGACCCGTGATGCTGTATCCAGTCGTATCGTTCTTGTTGATTGCAATCAGCACGACGTCGTTGTAGAACTGCCGCTCGAAAATATAAACGTCGTTGTTGATCCAGCGCTGTTGCGACGTGCCATATCCGAGAGCGTCATTGCTGGCGCGCAGAGCTGCCAGCTTGGTGATAAGTTGATAAGCCGTCGTGCTGGTCGAAAACGAGCTCATAGCAACCCGGTTGTAAGGGTCGTTGCCGCTATTCGTGGTGTTGTAAAGGTATTGCTCGTCTCCGTAAAAGATGTTCGGGATGCCGCGACAGGTGATCAGGAAGGCGAGCGCCTCGTGCAGGCGGTTCTTGTCGGTAGTGATGTTGCCGTACAAGCGGTTTTCGTCCTGAGAATCGAAGAACGTGACCAGGTTGTTGGGAAACGTGAAATTCGCGTCTTCCGTCGAGAGCGTCGAATCGATCTCAGACATGTTGTTGTTGCTGCCGAAAACGTCTCGGATCGCCTGATTTAGCCCAAAGTCGAGTTCGCTGATCCCCGAGAGGTTGGCGAATTTGTATGCGTCCGCGTAGAGCGCATCGCTCGAGTTGTTAGGATTCCACTCGCCAAATAGAAAGCTCGGTTTGTTGTTGAAGACTGCATTCGCGAAGGAGTATTCCCAGCCCCACGTCACGCTCTTGAGGGCATCCAGCCTGAACGCATCCGCGCCATTGCTTTGGAATTGCTTGGCGGCGGTCTTCAGGTAATTGTCGATGGTGGAGTTTTCCTGGTTGAGATCCTGAAGGTAGTCCAGGTTGTCGTACTGGACTTGGTAGCGGTCGTCGTAATTGGAGATGTTCCCATTGTGATGAAAGAAACCGTTGGGGTCGTTGGAGGGTGTCGCCATCAGCGTCCCGTTGTTGTAGAGCGCACCGTTCTCTCCCCCGTTATTGGGATTCGAGTGGTTCTGAGCCCAGTCGACAATGACCTTGATACCATCCCCATGTGCTGCGGAAGTTAGGTTACTGAACTCCGTCCACCCGTTGCTGACATCTCCAAAGTGCTCCTCCACGCGCATGAAATCGCGGTTCCAGTAGCCATGATATGGGGCGGAAACGGGCGTTCCCGAGTTTGCGTTCAGGTTTTCATTGTCATTCGTTGGGGAGATCCAAATAGCCGTGGCGTTTAAGCCTTTGATGTAGGAGAGCTTGTCCTGTATGCCGAGCAGGTCGCCACCCCAGTAGGCCTGCCAGTCCGCATTGGTATCTCCGCTTCCATCTTCGGCAAAGCCGTTGGAGTCATATAGCCCCGCACTTTGAGAAGGATTGTCGTTGGCTGTGCTGCCGTCATAGAAACGATCCGTGACGATCTGGTAGATGACGGTCTTCTTGTAATCCTGCGCCTGAACAGCAACCGCTGAGGCTACAGACAGTGCGGATAGTGCCAATACTCCACGGACAATTCGACGCATACAAATCTCCTTGCGAAATCCCAATCTGCAGCGGAAGCCGGTATTCTGCCGCCCAGCATCATGCTCCCGGTTCATCCAAACCGTCAACGGAAATATCACAGCAGTACTGATCTCGCAGCCCGAATATCATGGAAGGATCATCTCCGGGTTGAGCCAGATCACCTCGGTTGCTGATTCTCACCGCATGGTAACGAGAACCGACAATTTTTTCCTTTGCGCCACGGCGTGAGAAACGCGACGGTTTCTCTTCCTCGGTTTTCCCTCTCTCAGCGCTAAACAGACAGTGAAGCTCGACACGAAAGCGTTTCAAAGATGCAAAGAAGAGTACGTTCAGGCAGCGATGAATTCACGCAATGCTAATTTCCAGCCAATCCTTTGCTGGCAACTCTTGAAAGATAAAAAAATAATTAATGTCAGCTGGCGGCGGAAACCATTTCTTCTAAAGTGCCAGTCCCGTCTGACCACTAAATCTCGACCACTAAATCTCCGTCTGACCACTAAATCTCCCAGGCCTGGAGATCGCACTGTCGACTCCACGCTAGCCGTCCTGCGGGAGCAAACCTCTACGGCTCGTCCTTCTGGGACGAGCCGTACAAATTAGATCGCGCTCTCATCGAAACGCCTGGATGAGAGGATGTATTTTTCGCCGTGGTTTCTTCCACAATTTACGCAATCGGCCAGAACAATTTGCGTAGCCTACCTAGAACAATTTTCACGAACCCACGCAGAATCTGCACACGTTGAAAGTTTGATTTCGGGGACAGTACCTTTGTTAACAAATTCCGCGGCAAACCACGTCCTCGCGCTAACAAATTGTGTATTATTCAGCTTACTGAGGAACGCACGTCCGCTGATTAGATACAGTGGCGAGTGCACATGAGGGGTTGTTGGGAGAGTTTTAGTGTGATATGAGATGTGTAGGTCTTCACGGGTTTCGTTTGCTCACGTGAAAGCACAGAGGCATGATCGGGTAGCGGCAAGCTATGCATTGTTCTCTACAACGCCAGCTGTCTTGCCGAAGGTACACGA
The DNA here is from genome assembly GCA_035695685.1 of Acidobacteriaceae bacterium. Classification (GTDB taxonomy): domain Bacteria; phylum Acidobacteriota; class Terriglobia; order Terriglobales; family Acidobacteriaceae; genus PALSA-350. Next base: position 6,444 of record DASRRN010000016.1, read on the forward strand.
CTGCTACTGATCGTCTTGCTGCAGGAGTGCTTACAACTCGATTCTCAAACTGACACAACATTCAGCTAAGTGGGAGCCAGGACCGCGGTCATAACTGTCGCCCCTGCCCCCAGGCTAAGCAGCGCATCTCGAGCGTTGCTGTAGCCATGCCCTGAAGCTCTGGCTGGTCGTTATAACAACGTGGGCTTCTGCGGGTGGAAATGCAATCGAGAAGTTTGCTTTTCCACTTCAAGCAGGTCGAATGCAGCAACTTTAAAGATGAGCCGATCATGCCGATAAAGTGAATGAGTCCGATGAATTGATGAAGCCTCTGAATCGCTCGACTCAACTATGACCATCAACAGCG
>DASRRN010000017.1:0-7679 GCA_035695685.1 Acidobacteriaceae bacterium
ACAACTCATCCAGCGTGTATCGTGGCTTCGGTTGCGGCTGGACGACCAGCCGTTCTCCGTCCACGGCGAGCCCCACTGTAGCGCCAACCTCGAGATGAAGCAGGTCCAGGATGGCGCGCGGAACGGCCAGCATCACCGATCCCCCGACTTTGCGCAAAGTAGTAGTTTGCATAGTCCTCGCTCAAAGTTATATTAAAATATAACACAGCTGAGGCCACATGAGATACAATGTATCTCAACGGGGAAGTCTTCATGCCTTCGACGACGATGGTTCATGTGCGCGTGGATGAAAAGGTCAAAGAAGAGGCCTCCGCAACCCTGGCGGCGATGGGAATGTCCGTTTCCGATGCCGTACGGATGATGCTGGTGCGGGTTGCGGCAGAGAAAGCGCTCCCGTTCGAAGTCCGCGTCCCGAATGCAACCACGGCCAAAGCAATGCAATCCGCCGAGAAGAATCAAGGCAAGCGCTTCCGTTCCGCGAAAGCATTATTCGAAGATTTAGGCATCTGACGTGCGCGAGATTATCCGCAGCACGCAGTTCAAGCGTGACGTATTGCGGTGCGAGAAGCGCGGTAAAGACAACGCGAAGTTGCGGGCCTTGATTCTATTGCTCGCCGAGGGAACCACGCTTCCAGCGAGCTATAAAGACCATCCACTGAGCGGCGACTGGAAGCATTATCGCGACTGTCACATCGAGCCGGATTGGCTTCTCCTCTACAAGATCGATGGCAACGATCTCTACTTGGTTCGCACCGGAACTCACGCTGATTTGTTCTGACTCAGGTTGAAATTTCGGTTCGGGCAAACGCGATCAACCTGTACCCTCGCCAAGTTGCCGCAGAAGCTGCTCTCGCCGAGTGGCCAGTACCGCCTGCGCCGGTCCATGCGCCCGGATCTCGCCCTGATCGATCACCATCACATCCGCTGCAGTCTGGAAAGCTTCCGCTACATCATGCGAGACATAGAGTGCGGGAACACTCCGCGCGGCAAGCCAGGCCGTCAGCGGCTCAAGAATGGAGACCTTTAGATCCGCATCCATCCCGGTAAATGGCTCGTCCAGCAGCAACAGGCGTGGCTCGGGCGCCAGGGCGCGAGCCAGCGCCACGCGCTGCTTCTCCCCACCCGAAAGATCGGCAGGCATCCGCGTGGCCAGCTGGCTGGCCTGAAAGAGCTCGAGCATCTGCCCCACCCGTTCTCCGCTCGATCGTTGGTCGAGCCCGGAAAGGCCAAAGGCAATGTTGGCGGTTACATTCATGTTAGGGAAAAGCGTGGGCTGCTGGGTGACAAACCCGATGGCGCGCAGTGCGGGTCGCACCCACGTTCCACTGGTTGTCTCGACCAGCGTTCGGCCATGCAAGACCACCCGGCCACGGTCCGGTCTGATCAACCCGCCGAGGACGCGGAGCAGGGAAGTCTTCCCCGCGCCAGAGGGGCCGAAGAGCACCGTCCAGGGAGCCGACAGCGAGCACGAAACCCGCAACGACAGATCCCCTAAGGTATGCCTGACATCGACCTGAAGATAATCAGACACCCGCTCTTCCCCGGCGTCCGTAGATGATTAACAATGCCAGGAAGGAAAGACCCAGCAGCAGCAAAGACGTGTGGTTCGCCTGCACATAAGCAAAGTCCTGCACCTGATCGTAAATGGAAATGGAGAGGGTCTGGGTCACGCCGGGAATATTGCCGCCAATCATCAGCACCACCCCAAACTCGCCTACGGTGTGAGTGAAGGCCAGCACCACGGCGGTAAGAAGGGAGGGACGGACCAACGGCAGCAACACCCGCAGCAGTATCCTGCCGCGATCAGACGACAGAAGTTCGGCTGCTTCCATAATCTCTCGATCGACCGAGCGGAAGCCGGAGGTCATGGGCTGCACGGCAAAGGGCAGACTGAAGATAACGGAGCCCACCACTAGTCCAGCAAAAGAGAAGGCCAGCGGGTGACCGAAGATCGTCGATACGGCCCTCCCGGCTGCATTGCGCGGACTCAGCAGCACCAGCAGGTAGAAACCCAGGACCGTTGGCGGCAGTACCAGCGGGAGCGCGACCGTGGCTTCCACCAGCGGTTTCCAGCGCGCCTGGCCATACGCAAGCCAGTAGCCCAGGGGAATGGAAATCGCCAGCAGGATAAGCGTCGTGAGGGTAGCCAGGCGAAAGGTGAGGAAAATAGCTTGCTGGTCCATACAAGAAAAAAATCTACGGTGCTCTCAATCCCCGCTCCGCCAGCTGCTTTCGGATCGGCGGGGAAAGCAGAAAGGCAAGGAATTGGTGAGCTTCTTCGACTGTGGGTCCTTGCTTGATCACGACCGCCCCCTGCAGTAGTGGAGGGTAGGAATCCTCAGGCATGGCGACGTATTTCCCGTCCGCTCTCAGGCGGGGTGTCAGCGCGGAGGTGAGCGAAATCAAGCCTGCATTTGCGTTGCCCGAGTCAGCGTATTGGGCCGCCTGAGCGATGTTTTCCCCCACCACCAGCTTGCCCCTAAGTGCATCGGTGAGTCCCAGCTTTTCTATTGCCGCCTTGGCCGCACGCCCGTAAGGCGCGTGTTCGGCATTGGCAACGGCCACGGTTCGCAGCGAGGGACTGCGGAGCGAGTCGACAGTGAGCGGTTGGATCGGGGAATCGTTCCGCGCCCAAAGCACCAGGGTTCCGCGGGCATACGGGATTGGTTCGGTGCTATCCGCGAGGCCTGCGGTAACCACCTTCTGCGGGAACGATAAGTCCGCCGAAAGAAAGAGGCCGAATGGGCCCCCGTTCAGAATTTGTTCAGCCAGCGTGGCCGAGGATGCGTAGGAAGCCTCGACTTTCTTATGCGACTGCTGCTCGAACTGTTCGATGAGCGCCGGCAAAACCGGCTCTAGGTCGGCAGCTGCCGCAACCTTGAGCGTGCCGTTCGCCTGCGCGTTTGCATGGAAGGGACCCTGGATGATGCCCACAACGATGATGCCTACAACCAGGAGGGCCAGAAACCACCGTCGTCTAAACACGCAGCACCATCACTTCGGTGGACTTGATGAGCGCAGCTGCCGTTTCACCCACCTGCAGCCGCATTTCCCGGGCCGCTTCAGCAGTGATGATGGAGGTGATAATCTGCCCGCCGATCGAAAGCTTGACCTGTGCCAGCAACCCCTCGATCTTCAGCTCGACGATACGGCCGGTCAGCTGATTGCGCCCACTGAGCGAGCGCAGCATCTCGCGCCTGGGGGTCTCGGGCCGCTTTGCCTGATGCAGAAAGCTATCCAGTTCCGCCTCTGGAATACGATAGTGTCCGCCCGGCGTCTTCACCGCCTTCAGCTTCCCGCGATAGAGCCATTGTTTGATGGTGGGATACGAAATCCCTAAGCGCTGAGCAGCTTCGCGGGGTGAAAGCAACATAACGAAATAATACGATACGATCCCCTAACCCATACGAATTTATCTTGATAGATTCGCTCTATATCGCACCCGTTTTCGCGAGATGGGAAATTTCGCGAACCTTATTCTCAACCATCCGCCCTTGGCCCCGTGCTTCCCGGAGTTGCGAAAATCACGTTCTAAGCTAGGCTTAGACCATGCAAGAAGCTTCTCATCAACTGCGCTGCGTCGGTTGCAGCGCCGTCATCCCCCCGGACGGGGTGGAAAAAGACTTCCGTTGTGTCGACTGCGGGGAACTTCTCGAGGTGGAATACCCCTCCTGGAGCGCGGCTGGCGCCCCGATCCCCGGTCCTCGTCGTACCCCCAATCCAGGTGCCCTGCGATGGTTGTGGCAGGAGCGGCTTCAGTCCAGACTGTCCATCGATCAGAGTGGCGTGTGGCGTTTTCGTGAGTTGTTGCCAATTTTGCTGGATCCCGAAAAAGCGGTCACGCTGCGCGAAGGCAATACCCCGCTTTACCGGCTTTTGCAGTGCGCGGAGGAGCTGGGGATGGAGCAGCTCTACGCCAAACATCAGGGCATGAATCCCACCGGCTCGTTTAAGGATACGGGAATGACGGCCGCGCTTTCGCAGGCACGGGAACGAGGCTTCCAGTGGGTGGCCTGCGCTTCGACCGGCAACACTTCGGCCGCCATGGCGGCCTACGCGTCCCGCGCCCGCATGAATAGCCTCGTTTTGCTGCCCGAGGGCAAGATTTCCTGGTCCAAGCTTTCCCAGGCGCTCGATTACGGCGCCGTCACCTGCCAATTGAATACCGACTTCGATGGCTGCGTCCGCGTGCTGGCAGAAGTCGTTCGGCGCGCGCCGGTCTATCTGCTCAACTCGGTCAACCCCTACCGCCTGGAAGGTCAAAAGACTCCCGCCCTCGAGATCGCAGAGGAGTTTGACTGGCAGGTCCCTGATCACCTGATCGTGCCCGGCGGGAATCTTGCCAATAGTTCTGCCCTGGGCAAGGGCTTTCTCGAAATGAAGCATTTAGGCCTCAGCAGCAAGGTCCCGAAAATCAGCGTGGTCCAGGCCGAAGGCGCCAACCCGCTCTACTTGAGCCTCCTGCATCAGGACGGCCGCGAGATACAGCCCGTGCAGGCCCACACTCGAGCGACGGCGATTCGCATTGGAAACCCGGCATCGTGGCGCAAGGCGGCGCGCATCATCCAGCAGACCGGAGGCTATTGCGAACAAGTCAGCGAGGCCGAAATCGCTCTGGCAAAGGCGGAGATCGGCCAGGAGGGTATCGGTTGCGAGCCGGCATCCGCCGTCACCTTGGCCGGCTTGAAGAAATTCGTGCATCAGGGCAAGATCCACCGCGACGAATCCGTCGTGCTGCTGCTCACCGGGCACACCCTCAAGGATTCTGCATTCACCATCGATTTCCATCAGGGGACGTTGTTGCGGGACGAAGAGACAGTCGGATTAGAACCGCAGATTTCCGCGAAGCGTCGCTCCACGCTCTCGCTGGAAGCATCTTCCGACGCTGTGCTGCGGATCCTTGAGGCGGCTATCCTGGCATGAAGAAGATCCGACTGAGGCTCCCTGCTACCTCTGCTAACCTGGGTCCCGGCTTTGACGCCATGGCGCTGGCGCTCGAGCTCTTTCTGGAGATCGACGCCATGGCCGCCACCGAATTCTCTATCCATGCCACTGGGCGCAATCAGAATATCTGCGGCGGACTGAGCAGAAACTTGCTGATTGAGACTTACAAATCGGTGCTTGCCGCCGAGCAAAGACAAATCGTTCCGCTCGAAATTGGCATGCACAACGGGATCCCTGTGGGTATGGGCTGCGGTTCTTCGGCGGCAGTGCGCCTGGCCGCCGTGGCACTCGCCTCGGCTTTCGGGGGCCTCGATTGGAACCCAGCCAGCATAGTCGAACACGCGGTACGGCTCGAAGGGCACCCCGATAACGTGGCGGCGTGCTGGCATGGCGGCCTGACCATTGCCGCCAGTGCGCAGCCACTAGCCATCGTCTCTCTCCGGCCGCCCCCCGGTTGGCGAGCACTTCTGATCCTTCCCGAGACCCCGGTGTCAACCTCCAGGGCTCGTTCCATGCTGCCTCAAAGCTATCCACGCCAGGACGTGGTTCAGAGCGTGCAATGCGTAGCCCTGTTGACTGCGGCTTTCGCCTTGGGCAGGGCGGATCTTATGCATCTGGCCACCCGCGACCGCCTGCACCAGCCGTATCGTGAGGAGCTTTGCCCGCTCTTGCCCGCTCTGCTGCCTTTGGCCGGGAGCCATGGGGTGATCTCAGTTACGTTAAGCGGTGCAGGCCCAGCGGTCATGCTGTTGATCCAGAATCCCCAGGCGGGGATCGAAACCCTGAAGGAAGCGATTCTGGAGCTTGCTCGTCCCGTCTGTCCAATTGAAATTCTGCCCGCCGGGCTGTGCGGTGAGGGAGCGGGGATGAGCGCCGGCGAATAGAGGCGGGCCGTGCCGAGAGCCTGTGACTTTTTCGATCGTTTCGTGTTTTTTGCATCCGACCAGATGTTTTTCAGTCCCCTTGCAGAAAGGCGTCATCCTGAGCGAAGCGCCTCGCAGATCTATTGCATAACAGAGGGTTTTATGGCGCGGAGTCGAAGGACCCCGGCGCTGCTTGTTGGCAGGTGCTCTTCGGAGCTTTCCGGCCACAGACTACAAGGGAAATTAAAAAAGTCACAGCCTCCGACCGGGGTAGCGAAGTGGAGGGATCTGCAGTTCCCTCCATCCACCGTCACATGGAAAACAATGAGGCCGCCCATCCGCTCGGCAACCCGCCACCGAAACGGACGCTTCAGGTTCGACCACTCATCAAGGAAGACCTGGTGATACCATCCGGCGTAGCAACAAACAACCTGCATTCGATCGATGAAAAACACGACGGCAACCTGGATAACCCGGAGAAAAACCATTCGTTACTTTTCGTTCGCGACCCTTTTGATCGTTCTCACCGGGACACCCTGCCTCGCCACCGACCTTGCACCCACTCCTCCGATGGGGTGGAATAGCTGGGATTCGTACGGGCTGACCGTCACTGAGGCCGAGTTCAAGGCGAATGTTTCCTGGCTGCATCAGCACCTGCAGCCACTGGGATGGCAGTATGTGGTGGTCGACGAAGGTTGGTACCTGCGGCAACCGGGCCAGAAGGGCGCCGCGCAGGGATTTGTAATGGATGCCGAAGGGCGCTACCTTGTAGCGGACAATCGCTTTTCGTCCTCCGGATTTAAGCCCGTTGCCGATTGGGTGCACTCGCAGGGGCTCAAGTTCGGTCTCCACATTATTCGCGGCGTTCCGCGGCAAGCAGTGGAGAAGAACCTGCCCATCGCGGGTTCTGTATTTCACGCGGCCGATGCAGCCAACACCGCCGATACCTGCCGATGGAACTCCGACAACTACGGGTTGAAAGCAAATGCCGCTTCACAAGCCTATTACGACTCCATCATCAAGCTCTATGCCGGTTGGGGCGTGGACTACATCAAAGTCGACTGCATATCCAAACCCTACCAGGCAGACGAGATTCACATGATGAGTGCGGCAATCGTCAAGTCCGGGCGAGCGATAGTGTTGAGTCTTTCCCCCGGCCCTACTCCGATTGAGCAGGCAGACGATGTCAAAAAGTACGCGCAATTGTGGCGTATATCCGACGATATGTGGGACACATGGTCGGCCCCTGAAGGGCAAACGTTTCCGGCCGGGCTGGTGCGCCAATTTGACCGTACGGCGCAGTGGGCTCCGCACATTGTGGCCGGCCATTGGCCCGATGCTGACATGTTGCCCCTGGGCTACCTGGGCCCAAGGCCGGGGTGGAAAGAGCCGCGGATGTCGCGGCTGACGGCGGATGAATCGAGGACGCTGATGACGCTCTGGTCCATGGCTCGTTCACCGCTGGTGGCGGGCACAAACCTCACCAGGATGGATAAGGCGACGGAAGCTCTTTACAGCAACCCTGAGGTGATTGCCGTTGACCAGCATTCCAGCCAAAATCGAGAGCGATCGCGCACCGGATCGTTGATTGTGTGGACCGCCACGCCGGAATCAGGTGGCGGACATTACGTAGCAGTGTTTAACCTGAGAGATGCGACCCAGGACGTGAGCTATGCCTGGAAAGATCTTGGCCTACCGGAGGGCGGACACGCAGTGCGCGACTTGTGGGCCCGCAAGGATCTGGGTAGCGCCGCTTCGCTCAAGACTACATTGCGTGCGCACGCGTCGGTGCTCTACCGATTGCGCTGATGGCCACCCGGTCATCTCCTCGGGTCACGCCGCCCTTCCCGTCGCTTTCCCGCCAGCGGCAAA
>DASRRN010000018.1:0-11999 GCA_035695685.1 Acidobacteriaceae bacterium
TTGCCGTGCTCGGCGTCCGTGATGACATCGGTCTTATTCTCGACGTGATCCCGCCCAAAATGAACGGGATCGACTTTGCCATTCTATTGAGGTCTAAGTATCCGAACTGCCGAATCGCACTGTTTTCAGGCCAAGCGGCTACGGGTGATCTCTTAGTAGCCGCAACCGCATCAGGTCACGTCTTTGAAGTTGTGGCCAAACCCATACATCCCGGGACAGGCTTGAGGGGGCAGGCTTGTAGTGCACCGCACTTTGTCCGCCCCAAGCTTTTCGTCCGTCCCCACCAGGACCCCCACACCGGGCGGCCGCTGGGTAGCGCAGAGTTTTGTGCAGGCTCTGGAAGGTCGATGAAACGGCGGCTGGCTCCGCAAAAGGGAGGACGCCCTCCTAGAACCTGTTTGGATGCAAGGCAAAGCGAGCTAACCTTTGAACCAGAGTAGATTTCGCTTTTACGATTTGATATTTGTATCTATCGTAGTATTGCGTTAGGTTTCGTCCCGTCCGTCACCGGGTTTCCGATTAACGAAGACAAGGGAATTCCGATGTCCCGTTCAAGTAGCGGAACGGCAAGACTGTGTTAGGGTGGGCCAATGTCTCGATCAGAAAACATAGCGGTAGTAGAGAGCTATTTGAACGGTCTCGTGCGCAAAGACCTATCGTCCGTGCCGTTCGCACCTGGCATGACGTTTGAAGGGCCACTGATGCCTAAACTGACGGGCCGCGAGACGATAGTGGGTTTCCTCACGAGCATTCTGCCGTTTATCAGGGGTATAGAAATAAAGCAGCACATTGTCGACGGTGATTATGTTGCGACCGTTTTCGACATGGAGACGATTAACGGCGTGGATCATGTAATCGATCTGTGTCTTGTTGTCGGTGGAGAATTGAAAGAGGTTCGCGCTTTCTATTATCCAAGCCGGGGCCCTCGGTAAGCCATTACGTTGGCAGGCGCCTTCGATAGCACCCGATGCAGCTCTTCGAGGATCGTGCCTGGATTACCGCCCACCCGGAAGTTACCCCAAAACGGGTGTAATGTCCGGGTGGGCGACAAACCGATCGGAACTCAGACAACAGACGATACCGAGCTCGGTGAGCGCATGGCCTGTTATCGATGGCTGAGGCAACGATCGTTCGGAATTTGAAGGCATTGGCTGTACTTGAACGGCACGCAGGGGCCGCGAGCGTCGATCTCTATTCTGTCCGCAAGGTTGTGATCGGGTCGGTCTGAGCGGCTCTGTACGCGGGTGCGGCACTGGCCAACAGTGCCACGAACAACAACAGAAGTGACACGCTGATGAAGGTGACTACATCGAGCGGTTTCACACCGTATAGGAGCGTCTCCAGGAAGCGTGTTGCACAAACAGCAACTACCAGTCCTGCCGCCTCGCCCGCAAAAGCCAAGGTCATGCCGCGCAGTACGATGAGCCGCAGAATATCGCTGCGTTGCGCACCAACTGCGAGTCGGAGCGCCAATTCGGCCCCGCGCTGCTGCACGACGTAGGAGAGCACCCCATACAGGCCCACCGCCGCGAGCAATAACGCGATCGCTGCGAACCCGCTCAGCAACAAAGCCTGGAAGCGGGATTGCGCCGCGGACTGGAGGACATAGTCGTCCAGCGGATGAACCCGATAGAGCGGTATGTCAGCGTCCATGCTGGCGACTACCGCACGAACCGTATTTTCGAGTGCGCTGGGGTTGCTGCTCGTGCGAAGACAGATATACGGATTTGTGATCACGACCTGTGTCCAAGGAAGGAAGTACTGCGGGACCGGATTCATGGTCAGGCCCTGTTGCTTCACATCGCCAACAACACCCACGATCTCTCGTGGAGCGCCGTCTTCATCTGACCGCAGGTGAAGGCCAAGTGGATTCGCGCCAGGAAAATACTTCTTTGCGAACGCCTGACTGACAATGGCAACCGGAGCGCTCTTGGCTTTGTCCAGCGGCGAGAAGTCGCGTCCCGCCAGGAGCTGAATGCGCAGCGTCGAGAAGTATCCTGGCAGCGTCACGCCGATAGCCTCGCTGGGATGATCGGCCTGCGCCACCGGGTGACCCTGCACGGTGAAAGATGTCGTCGCAAAGCTCGCAGACATGGGCAGGGGCCAGCCAGCCGAGGCCGACTGAACTCCGGGAACAACAGCAAGCCGGCCCAGCAACTGCTGGACGAACTGGATCTTTTGATCGTGGTTGTAAGAAGAATCGGGCATGCTGAAGCGAGCAGTGAGCACTCCATGCGGGTCGAAACCTGGCTCTGCATGAAGCGCAGCTGAGAAGCTCCTCAGAAGCAGCCCTGCCCCGACCAGCAGCACCAGACTCAGCGACGTCTCCCCGATGACCAGCCAGTTCTGCAGGGTGTGCCGGGCATGGCCACTAGCGACGCTACGCATCCCCTCGCGAAGGGCAACGGCGGGCCTGAGCCGTGAAATACGCAGGGCGGGCAATACGCCGAACAAGAGTCCCGTAATGAGAGAAACTCCAACCGCGAACATCAACACCGGGAGGTTGAGGGACACTTCGTTCAGCCTCGGCACAGCTGTCGGCAGGAGAGCAACAACAGCGGTGAGGATCACTTTTGCCAAAGCTATGCCGGCACCCCCGCCGATCAAGGCAAGGAGCACGGACTCAGCGAGCAGCTGCCGTACAATCTCGGCGCGGCTGGCGCCCAGCGCTCCGCGCAGCGCAATTTCGGCACTGCGTCTGGCACCGCGGGCTAGTAGCAAACCCGCGACATTGACGCAGGCAATCAGCAGCACCAGCGCCACCGCGCTGAGCAGGATTTCCAGAGCGAAACGTGTATCCCCCACCAGCTGTCGGAGCTCCGGCGTGACCGCGGCCGTCGTATACCACTTATTCGTGTCCGAATAGCGGGAGGCCAGGTTCCGTGCGATAACACTCAGGTCAGCCCTGGTCTGTTCCACAGTCACGCCCGGCTTGAGCCGCCCGATCACGCTGAGAGAATCGTCGCCTCGGTTCGTGGTCTCCGGGTGATTTCCTTCAGCTAACGGGGCTATGGAAGACCAAACATCTGTTGGTGTCGAACGGATGGGGAATTCGAAATTCTTTGGCATGACCCCCGTGACTGTGTACGGCTGGCCGTTGAGAACAATGGAACGACCTGCGATTCGAGGATCTGCGCCGAAACGTGATTGCCATAGCGCGTAGCTGAGCATCACCGCACGATTGCCGGCGAGTTCCTCATCCTGACGAAAGTCGCGTCCCAGTATGGGAGCAGCGCCGAGCACGCGGAAGAAGTTCGAAGAAACGGTCTCGACGTTCAGTTCCTGGGGTTGACCGCTGCCTGTGAGTGTCAGAGTGGCGCCTTTCCACGAGGCCAGCCCCGACATCGTGTGATTCTGCGCTCGCCAATCGAAGTAATCGGGGTAGCTGAGAATTTCCGGTACCACCGCGCCCGTCGAGTGATCCTCCTGCGTGATCCACACCAGGCGGTCCGAATGGGGGAACGGCAAAGGCTTCAACAATACCGCGTCTACCAGGCTGAAGACGGCGGTCGTGGAGCCGATCCCTAAGGCAAGCGCGATGACAGCGGTGACGGTGAAGGTGGGATTCTTGCGCAGTTGGCGGAAGCCAAACCGAAAATAGCCGAGGATATGCCGCATACAGTCCTCTCCCGGAGCGGGATTACATCCCAGTTGCACGTCCCATTCCAATGGCTGTTCTGCGAAGCCATTGAATCAATGGACCTTCGCCGTTCACGTGGATCCAACTGAGATTCCATACTGTTCGTATTCGACAACTGGTGCCCGATACCGGACAAATGCAAGGGCCTCAGGCGATACGGGAAACGGCCCGTTTGGCCTCCCTTTCGCACGGCCAGGCATCTTTGCGTTTTCTGCTCGAATTGTCTGATGAATTCTGCCGTGCCCAGCGGGCGTCCAGTGTATGTGCAACGACGGATTGCCGGGAACTGTTGCCTGCGGTTCGGATCGAAGGACACTTTTTGCTCACCTTGACATTCTACCGGAAGTAACCCTACTGTTACCTAGAATGTCTACCAAGGAACAGAATGAGCGTATCGAGCTGCTCCAGGGCACCCTGGACCTGTTGATTCTCCGGACGCTGCTGCTGGGGCCGACACACGGTCATGCGATCGCCAAGGCAATTGAATGCAACTCCGACGATGTGCTGCAGGTCGAGCAAGGGTCGCTGTACCCGGCGCTGCACAGGCTCATCAAGCGGGGATGGATTTCGGCCGAAGAGGGCACCTCCGAGAACAATCGCCGCGCAAAATTTTATAGGCTGACGGCCAAGGGACGGCGACAACTAGCGATCGAGACAAGCAAGTGGGAAAAGCTCGCTGGAGCGATCGCACGGATCCTTCGGCCTTTGGAGCAGGAGGGCCAATCATGAAGCGCCGCAAGCGCATGATGGACGACCTCGACCAGGACATCCGCGACCACATCGAGATGGAAACACAGGACAATATCGAGCGCGGCATGCCGTCGAAGGAAGCGCGCTATGCGGCATTGCGGAAGTTCGGCAACGTGACCAGGGTCAAGGAGGAGACGCGAGAGGTGTGGAGTCTTACTGGGCTTGAGCAGCTCTTACAAGACATGCGCTTTGGCGCTCGGACGCTGCGGAAAAATCCGGGATTTACGGCCATTGCCATCATCACGCTCGCGCTCGGCGTTGGTGCCACTGCAGCGATTTTCAGCTTTGTGAATGCCGTATTACTCAAGCCTCTCCCCTATCCACATCCGGAGCGAATCGTCAGCGTGCAGGAAAAGCTGCCGAGCGGAGGTAGCAACTTCATTTCCGTTCTGAACTTCCTCGATTGGCAGCGGCAGAACCGCTGTTTTCAATTCCTCTCAGCCATCGCCTGGGACACGGTGACGTTGACCGACTCAGGCAGCCCCGAGGAGCTTAATGTTCACAGAGTCTCGGCATCGTATTTCAAGGTGCTTGGTGTGGGCGCGACGTTGGGACGCACCTTTGCCGCAAGCGAGAACGAGGCTGGCAACGATCTGGAAGTAGTGCTCTCGAACCGCATTTGGCGGAGCCGGTTTGGCAGCGACCCGAAAGTTATCGGCCGCAAGATCACGTTGGATGCAAAGAGTTACACGATCATCGGCGTCCTTCCGGCGAACAGTACGTTTGACCGGACCTGGGCCGTAATGTGGCTGCCTCTCGCTTTCACACCCGCGAACATGACACGCAATTATCACTGGCTTTCCGCCATTGCTCGCCTTGAGCCCGGCGTCACACTGAAGCAGGCCCGCGATCAAATGGACACGATTGGAGCGCGCATTGCTGCCCTGTACCCGGATTCGAATAAGGGTTGGGGCGTAACGGTCGATCCTTATATCGATGAGGTGGTTCAGCCGGAGCTCCGCCGCTCGCTTTGGGTGCTGCTCGCAGCGGTGGGAGCCGTGCTGCTGATCGGGTGTGCCAATGTTGCCAATCTGACCCTGGCGCGGGGTACGGGCCGCGAACACGAGATCGCTATTCGTTCAGCGTTGGGGGCGGGTCGTCTCCGTCTGATCCGCCAGTTGCTTACGGAAAGCATATTTCTCGGAATCCTCGGTGCCGTGGCGGGACTCGCGCTGGGGAATGCATTGATGCACGGAATGAAACTGTGGTTGCCGCCTGACATGCTGCCGCCGCAAGCAAACGTCCGCATGGACTACGGCGTGTTGCTTTTCACGATGGTTATCGCAATCCTCACGGGCATCCTTTTCGGGCTGGCGCCAGCGCTCAGCGGCACGCGGCCCGGTCTTGCCGGATCACTGAAGGAAGGTGGGCGAACGACTGCCGGGCTCACGCGGCATCGGATGAGGACAGCCCTGGTGGTTGCCGAAGTGGCGCTGTCATTTGTATTGCTCGCGGGCGCAAGCCTGCTGATCCGAAGCTTCAACAGGCTTGCAAGCCTCAACCCGGGCGTGGATACAACCAATGTTCTTGCGATGGATCTTCCAATGCCGCTGACAGAATTCACGAACGGCACGACGCTGACGAACTATCTTAGGGAAGTGACGCAAAAGGTCAGAAGCGTCCCCGGAGTGCGGGCCGTCGCCATCACTGATAAACCGCCGATGGAAGGCTTTGCGAACGGCGCGCCCTTCCTGATCGAGGGGCGGCAGTATCTTCCCTACGCCCAGCGCCCTAGCTGTGGGTTCAAGGTGGTAGGGCCGTCGTATTTTGATACGGCTGGTATGAGACTGTTGAAGGGGCGCAGCCTTGACGAGAGCGATGTTGCCGACACCGTGCCTGCTACCGTGATCAATGAAACTATGGCGAAGACTTACTTCAAAGGCGAAGATCCCATCGGTAAGCGCATCTTGATTCGGCAGCTCGTGTTCGGGAAGTCTGCTCGCGGCCCGGAAATCCCTTGGCAGGTCGTGGGAGTGGTAAAGGACGAAAGAGTCGGCGGGAGAGGGAAAGTCTTTAGCCTCTACGAGGACATTCCGGTCGTCTACGTCACGTTCTATCAAAGTCCCGGCACTCGCAATAGCCTGATAGTTCGTGCCGCCATGAATCCGTTGCTCTTAAGAGGACCGATCGAACAAGCAATCTGGAAAGTGAACAGTAATCAGGCGGTAGCGAACATTGAGACCTTGGGAGAAATAGAGTCACAATCGGTAGCGCCAGCCCGGCTTCGCACGGCGCTGTTGGCCATCTTCGCCGGCATCGCGCTTTTGCTGGCTGCCGTCGGGATCTACGGCGTCGTCTCCTATTCCGTGGCGCAAAGAGTACGTGAAATGGCTATTCGCCTGGCCCTTGGTGCATCACCGGGCGATCTGCGGAAGCTTGTGATCGGAAAAATGATGCTAGTCGTCCTGGTTGGACTCGCTCTCGGTGGGGGCGCGGCACTCGCGCTTACCCGCGTATTGGCGAGCTTGCTCTACGACACAAGCCCGACGGATCCGGTAACCTGGGGCGTCGCTGGGGCGTTGCTCGCGGCGGTGGCGCTTTTGGCCTGCTATTTTCCAGCCCGGGGCGTGACGAAGGTGGACCCACTGAAGATTTTGCGCTTTGAGTAAATGATGCTTGCGATCGTAGATATATTAGGCTATTTTTCGATACCGCCGGCACGCTTGAGAGTTGCTAAATGTCTTTAGTTTCTATTGCTTTGACAAGACGAGAGCGGTGGGTTAGAAGGCATAAATGATCGTCCTGCCCTCGTCTTGCCCTATCCGGACTTCATTGTTGCAATAACTCCACTTGATAATTGCATCTCTAATTTGCGGCGGGCGCACGTTTCGTACAAGTCTATCCACGAGCTCGACCCTCCAGCTTCTTTCCAGGAAGACCAGCAATCTTTTCCGAATCCTTCGTGAAGGTAAAACTATTGACTCCGTGGTATACGAGCCAGATTTCTGAACCGTAAATTCCACAGAAGATAGAAATATTGCTTGACAGGCGAGTGCCATATCGTCGAGACTCGGCGTCACTCATTCTGATCTTTTCAATAAGCGCACGAATCGGTGAACACTAATCTCAGCATGGAGATGTGGTCACGCGTTGGTAGTGGGACCCATCGAGGCACTTATCTGAGAGTCGGCTCGGCCTACTAGTTTTGCTAAGTACGCTGTAATTTGACCCGGGATTACATCTATCCCCATGCTTTTGCCGGGCCCCTACCCCAGGTAGATACTCTGTGAATAGAAACTAACCCAACTGCGCCTCGCGGGTGCTGTTTTTGCAGCTCAATAGGTCACGAACCGATCGCTCGAGGAAAACGCGCCGCGATAAAAAACGATGAATGGCCTTGATTGAGTCAAGGTAAGTCATCATGAATCGTTGCACCCATTTATTGGGCAGCCTGGAGCATTCCCCGTGCGCTGGCTTTCACCGCTGGGGGGGGCTAGCCACGCCGCCGTCATACACGAAAAAGCCATAAGGAGGAACAAGATGAAACTCACGACAAAGATGCGCTTAACCTCGTTAAGCCTGTTGTGCGTGCTACCCGCCTCGATGCACCTCTTTGCGCAGAACACAAGCTCGCGAATTATCTCACTCGATGCTCCCGGCGCTGACACAACCGCAGGCAACTTTAACGGCACGTATGCTATGAGCATTAATAATGCAGGGATGATCACGGGATCCTACATCGACGTAAACGATGTGAACTATGGATTTCTGCGTGCCCCTGACGGCAAATACACCACGTTCCAGGCCCCCGGCGCGGATACGACCAAAGGTTCCTTCAACGGGACATCTCCGTCAGCGATTAATGACCTGGGGGTCGTCACGGGATCATACGCGGATGCGAACAGCTTCGATCACGGCTTCCTGCGCAGCCCACAGGGAAAATTTATCACCTTCGAAGTTCCAGGGGCCGGGGGTTATGGAACCTTTCCTATCGCGATTAATCTTGAGGGAACAGTGGTCGGGTACTACACCGACGCGAATCTTCTGTTCCACGCGTTTGCGCGCAGTCCCGACGGGAAGTTCGTGACCTATGTAGGTCCAGACTCGTGCGATAGCAATCCCAACGCAGGTTGTTACGGAACAGGGGCGTTATCGGTCAATATTCTTCAAACGATCGCGGGAGGCTACTCAGACAATAGCGGCAACTTTGTGCACCACGCTCTCGTGCGTACTCCCCAGGGCAAGTTGATAACGTTCGACGCTCCGGGCGCGGGCACGGGGATGAACCAAGGCACGGGTTGCCCCGGTTGCGCTCCAGGACTTAATCAATGGGGCGCGATCGCGGGAACCTACACAGATACAAACAACGTGTCTCATGGGTACCTGCGCAGTCCCCAGGGAAAATTCACGACGTTCGATGCTCCGGGCGCGGGCGGCCAGGCTTTCGAAGGCACGGGCTGTCCCTCGGATTGTCCTGTCAGTCTGAACGATTGGGGAGCAATCACGGGAATCTACATCGACGCGAACGATACCTTACACGGCTATCTACGCAGTCCGGAGGGCAAGTTTACGACATTCGACGGTCCCGGCTCCCAGGACATGTTCTTTGTCAACCTTAACGACTGGGGAAGCATCACGGGATACTACATTGACGCGAACGATGTGTATCACGGTTTTCTGCGGGTTCCATGAGTCAGGAGTTCGCAGACTTGAGGACAGACGAAGCTGGCACTGCTGTTTTTAGTGAGGTGTCAGGTCCGCGTGTCCCTCGTCCGTGGCCACAACGTATTCCTGCAGCCAGCCACGGTGCGGCGCAAAAACGGGGGAGATGAAGAGCTCCTGTCGCATGAGTTTCTCCATGTGCTGGTAGAGCAGCAAGCGGGAGAAAACGCTCCATTGTGGTTGCGTGAGGGATTGGTGGAAACTTTGGCCGACCCGGGAAAGGAGACGTGGAAGCCGGGGGACCTGTCCGCGACCGAGGTGGATGCGGCCTTGGCCCACCCCGCCAACGCCATGGTTTCGCGCCACGCCCACCAGGCTGCAGCACGAATGGTCGGTCTACTGTGCGCGCGCTACGGCATGCCTGCTGTGCGGGCTTTCTTGCGTAACGGCATCCCCTCGGAAGCCATCAAAAGCTTGGGGTCGTGAGCCGGCCAGCATCCGTGCCTCCTGCAGCTCCCAACGAAGTTTCTGGTTCTTGCTCAAGAGCTCCCCAATAATCGCCCGTAGGGAACCATTTTCCTGCGACAACTGCTGCCAATCCTGTGCTTCGTCGCTCTGGGGCTGGATGTATGCGGTTCCCGTCATGGCCGGCCTCCTTGCATTTCTGTAACTGTGTAACCCGGGCCCGGTCCTGCTTATTCCCGCCTGACACCGCAAAAAGTTCTGCGCTTCTACAAAGTAGATCCAGCCCGGAAGCCGGGTAAGCCCAATTGGTGCGGTGGAAGGGGGACTCTTTCGGAGCGTTCTGGACTACTCGAGTGACCCAGCGCACCGCCTCGCACATGTGCCAGCCTCGGACTTTCAGTCCGGGGACAAGCCCTGGACTTTCAGTCCAGGGTCAAACCCGCGTGAACGCTCCGAATGTAGATTCAGGGCTTTAGCCCTGGTGGCACGCGGGCACAAACCGAAGTGACCTTTGGGCCTGTACTCCTGTGCGGAAAAAAGCATCTCGCCACTTACATCAAACCCCGAAAGGCTCTATCTCTTAGAGCAGACGGTATCGGCGGCGACGGCTTCTCACGCTCGGCGGCGCCGCTGAAGTCGATAAAAAGCCAAATTTTATCGAATTTTATAAAGTATCCCGCTCCCTTAACTTGAGGGCCGCGGCGTCAGCCGGACGGAAGATGGCTCTACATCATCGACAACGCGACCGGGGCCAGTACTCCTTCGGCGTGGGAACGACGCAAAAGAAGAGTAAGTCGCACACGCCGCGCTATACCTAGTCTGTGTCTTCCATGCATTGGTATCGGACGAGAGAGCGGTGGGCATCACTTCATTCAAGCGCGGAATTTCATGACGGCAGTCGTACCTGGCCAGACGGAAGAAGTCGAAAGCTATTCCGCATTGGCCTGCCGTCATTCAGGAAAATTACGCCAATGTTCACCGCAACCGGTGAGGTGTGCCAAAGGTATTTGTCCCGTCAGGTCACCGGGTTTTGTCACCCGAGCGTAAGGCGATCAGCAAGACGGCCGAGCCGGGCCGTTGCATTGACATGTGCATCACATGCAACTATGTTCGTAGCATGGCAAGAATGATCCAGGTTCGAAATGTCCCGGATGCTCTTCATCGCAGCCTGAAAGCCAGGGCCGCGATGGCGGGCATGTCGCTCTCCGACTATTTGCTCGGTGAGTTGCGAGAGATTGCGGAGCGTCCGACGCTGGCCGAGTTTCGTGAGCGTCTGCACAAGCGCAAACCGCTTCCGGTCGCTCTCGACACCGTGGGACTCTTGCGCCAGGAACGTACTGCGCGATGATCGTGCTCGATGCCTCGGCGGCCGTCGACTGGCTACTTCAAACCCCAGCCGGACAACGCATAGAGGCGCGTATCTACGCGCGCAAGGATTCCCTGCACACCGTTCATTTGCTCGATGTGGAGTTTGCTCAGGTCCTGCGGCGTCTGGTGCGCGAGGGGACGCTGGCACGCAAGCGGGCCGAGGAGGCAATGGAAGATCTGATCGCGGTTCGTGTCACACGGTATGCCCCCGTCCTGCTCCTCAATCGGATCTGGCAGCTGAGACAGAATCTGAGTGCTTACGATGCAGCCTACGTGGCACTTGCCGAAGAGTTAGCGGCTCCGTTGATCACGCGTGACCAGAGGATCGCCGCGGCCCCCGGTCATGCGGCCACGATCGAGCTCTTCTAGGTGAACGTCCAGGTGGGCTAGCATGGTTGCCATTCTTCGTTGGTCACGCCCTCGCGTACGACTTCGACTCGGCTTCAGGTTATTTTAGGCGGAGATAAGAGACGAAATAACCACCGTTCAATCTGGAGATGCTCGCAACCGGTTCGTTCTATGTTCCCAGTGAGCACTACACAGCAACTCGTTCCGACCGCTATAGATCGGCTCAAGCATCAGGAGTGGGCAGATGGTCTCATTCACCGTTCGCAGCTGCCTTACAGGGGTCGAAGCAGATGAAATAGATGAGGAACAACGACAACAAAAGCGCTTAAAACTGATCAGAGCGAACGACGGCAAAGACGGTCTAGACGGTTGCCACGGAGATTGATTTGCCATGTTGCAGGAGGCCGAGCAGGTCCTGGTCGTAGATGGATTTCTTGCGGTCGGCGAGTGCGGTGAAGCGGGTGTAGACTTCGTCGATCTGGTTGCGGTCGAGCGGGTGGCCGAGTTTTTCGAGACGGTCGGCTAGGGCGCGACGGCCGGAGTGTTTGCCGAGGACGAGCTTGGTTTGTCCCGCGCCAACAGATTCGGGAGTCATGATCTCGTAGGCGAGGGGATTGGCCATCATGCCGTCCTGGTGGATCCCAGACTCGTGGGCGAAGGCGTTGGCTCCGACGACGGCCTTGTTGGGCGAACAGCCAAAGGCGATACACTCGGCGAGCATCTGACTCGTGGGGTAGAGCTGGCTCAGGACGATGTTGTTGGTGTAGGGGAACTTGTCACGGCGAACCATGAGGGCGGCGGCGACCTCTTCAAGGGCGGCGTTGCC
>DASRRN010000019.1:0-4075 GCA_035695685.1 Acidobacteriaceae bacterium
CTGCCGGTATTCGACCAGGACTACATTACGACAATGTCGCGGTTCCTCGACTCCGATGCGACTGGGACGAATGGAGTCACCCTTGTTGTGAATGGTGTCGAAGCGAATGGACCGGGCGTAACAGCGTCGGCAATCCAAAGCGTCAAGATTAATCAGAATCCCTACACCGCACTTTACTCAAGACCGGGACGCGCTCGGATCGAGATCACAACCAAGGGTGGAACTTCACAATTTCATGGATCAGCGAACTTCTTATATCGTGACTCTGTATTCGATGCACGGAACACCTTCGCCATCACCAAGCCGTCGGAGCAGCGCACCTATTATGAAGGGTCACTCACAGGTCCTTTGAGCCATGACAAGAAAACGACTTTCCTGCTTGCCCTTGACCGAGACAACGACGATCAAGAGGCGGTCGTGGTCGCGGCGGGACCGACTGGCAATATCAACAACAATGTTCCCAATCCCACGCACCACTATTTCCTTTCCGGGCGCGCCTTTCATGACTATGGCAAGGGGAATCAGTTCTGGATTGGCTATTCCTATGAACATCGAACTGTGCAGAACCAAGGTGTTGGTGGAACCGTACTGCCTGAGGCGGGAACCGATACGCTTTTCTTCGAACATGAAGTCAATGTCGGCCACGTCTACGTCTTCTCCCCAAAGCTGCTGAACCAACTTCATTTCCTCGTAGGCCATTTCGATAATCAGACCCACAGTCTGAATGAAGATCCACAAATAAATGTTTCTGGCGCCTTCACCGGGGGCGGAGCACAGGCGGATGCCCGGAGGACGGAGTATCACTTCGACGGAACCGATATCGTCACCTACTCAAAGGGCAAGCAGGAAATCAAGTTAGGAGTCGACGTCCCCGATATCAGCCGCCGCGGCTTCGACGACTTCACCAACCAGGCAGGCACATACTCCTTCGCAAGTCTGGCCGGCTATCAAGCATCGCAGCCGTTTTTGTATTTGGTCCAAAGCGGGCAGGGCCACGTGACTTTCCTGGAGAAAACGGTCGCCGGAGTCTTTGAGGACAACCTGCGATTGAAACCCAATCTTTCCCTTGCCGCGGGCGTCCGGTACTACTGGCAGAACTACTTCCACGACATAGCACACAATTTCGCGCCCCGGCTCAGCTTTGCGTATGCTCCCGCCGCCAAAGGCGGCACCGTCATTCGCGGCGGCGCAGGATTCTTCTTTGACCGTACCGGGCCATCTCCAATCTCGGATCTTCTGCACTTCAATGGAGTGCGGCTCAAACGCTTCATTCTCGAGAATCCGACCTATCCGGTTACTGGGCCTGAACTCGCAGGACTGCCGACGAGCGTCGTCGTGCTCGATCCGCGGCAGCGCATCCCATACACAATTCAGTACGGAGTAGGGATTGAGCAGCAGGTGAATGCAACTAGTTCCTTATCGGTGAACTATATCGGTTCCAGAGGAATCGATCTCTTTCGCTCCGTGGACGTGAATGCGCCCCCGCCGCCGGAGTATTTCGCGCGGCCGAATCCCAATCTCGGACAGGAGAGGCAACTCCAATCAGAGGGCTACCAGAAGCGCAATGCGCTTGAGATCAGTTTTCGCGGCAGGCCGGTCCATTACTTCACCGGACAGGCTCAATACACTCTAGGGAAAACATACAACAACACCAGCGGGATCACGTATTTCCCTGCGAACAGTTATTTTCCGGGGGCCGAGTGGAGCCGCTCTGACAATGATCAGCGCAACAAGTTTGACCTGCTCGGCACTCTCGAAGCCGGCAAATGGTTCAATTTTGGAACCGCGCTTTCGCTGTATTCCGGCAAGCCCGTCGAGGTAACGACAGGGAATGATGACAATCATGACGGCCTGGTGATCGACCGTCCCATCGGGGTTCCGCGAAACTCTCTGCACGGGCCGAGCTATATCAATCTGGATTTCAACCTGGCACACGATATCCATCTCGCCAAGACGAAAAAGGAAGGACCTGTGGCGACAATTTCAATCAATTCTTTCAATGTTTTAAATCACGAAAATGACGTGACCTATATCGGGGTCGTTAGTTCACCTTTTTTCGGTCGCGCCGTGGCAGCGCAGCCGCCGCGCCGCTTGCAGCTCGATCTCGAATTCAAGTTTTAGAGGATCATTGGAGCTGTTTCAGGTAACGCCAGCCCCGGAACGGTACTATATGGGTATGCGACAAAAGGCGGTGACAGACAGGACGTACCCCATGAACCTGTGTCTGAAAACTTCGTGAGCTCCGCGTGGACGGCAACCATCTTCTTATTCTCGCCTTGGGTAGCCTCATCTTTGCGCTCGTCAAGGCCCGCTCCATGATGTCGAATCACGTGCATCTGCTCGTCACACCTCACGATGCTGATGGCTTGGCATTGGCCCTGAGGCATGCCCATGGGCGCTATGCGATCTATTGGAACGCGGTTCATCGGTCGAGCGGCCATGCCTGGCAGGGTCGCTATTACTCCTGCCCGTTGGATCGGGTACATCTGTGGGAAGCGTTGCGCTATACGGAGTTGAACCCGGTGCGCGCCGGCTTGGCGAGCGAGGCGCAAGCGTGGAGGTGGTCCAGCGCGACGGCGCACTGCGGGGTGGAAGTGGGCAACGAGTTATTAGATTTGGAGGTATGGCGGAACAATTGGACTGCCAGTGCCTGGCGGCATTACCTAGCGGCAGGCGAGATGGAATCCAAGCTGGCGGAGATTCCTCGGTGCACCCCCACAGGGCGGCCGCTGGGCAGCACAGAGTTTGTGCAGGCACTCGAACGGGCAATGAAGCGGCGGCTGGCACCACAAAAGGGAGGGCGCCCTCCTAAAACCGGTTGGATGCGAGACAGAGCGAACTGGCCTTTGAACCAGAGTAGATGGCGATCCATAATTTGATGTATGTAGCTGTAGTTGTGCGGGCATGGGGTACGCCCTGTCTGTCACCTGGTTGTTCATCGACGAACCTAACAGAGAGGGCGCCCGGTTTGCCGCGTTCAAGTTCTCAGTTGCGAGCCAGTAATATGAAGGCGCCTACTGCCACTCCCGCAATAGCTGCTATCGCCGCAATTGCAAAGTACATGTACGCAGCCGGAACATCTGCTTCGTCTGCCGCCATCTCACTTTTCTCTGTTGCCCTTTTGCAGGTTGCGCAACCTTACGGTGGTAAAAGGCAGTACTGCTTGCTACAAGTCTTAACGTGTTAAGATTAGAGGTGTCAAGTACTTCTTTGAGAGAAGACTTGTTGTGCCGCCTTTTTCTAAAGGTTGCATTCAACGGCTAATAATCAGAGTTGAGGGCCTATTGCACGTAACTACGGCTTACCTAAACCGCATCGCCACTGCCGTACCAGAGCACGATGTGCATGACGCCTTCGTCGTATTCGCAGAGAAGATGCTTGCCGATCCGCGGCTGCACCCGGTCTTCCGCCGCATGGTGAACCGCGCCAACATCGCGCATCGCTATTCATTCCTCGATCCGCAGAACGGTTCCAGCCAATTCTCGTCGCATGACGCGCATGAGTTTTATCGGCCAGGCAACTTTCCCAACACGGCGCGGCGTATGGAGCTATTTGAGCAGACCGCCCCGATACTGATGAGGAAGGCCGTGGACCGGCTTGCACTCAATGAGAAGGAACGCGCGAGCATTACGCACGTGCTGGTGACCTGCTGCACGGGACTCTATGCGCCGGGGCTGGACTTTGAGATCGTCGACCACGCCGGGCTTTCGCCGGACGTGGAGCGCACGATGATTGGCTTCATGGGGTGCTATGCCGCGATCAATGCGCTGAAGCTGGCGCGGCACATTGTGCGCTCAGATCCGAGGGCGGGTGTTCTGATGGTCAACCTGGAACTGTGCACGCTTCACTTACAGGAGACGCAGGAGCTGGAGCAGGTGCTCTCCTTCCTCATCTTTGCCGATGGCGCGGCGGCGAGCCTGATTACCGCGCGTGAGCAGGGCTTTGCACTGGACAGCTTCAAGGCTGTGATGGTGCCCGAGACGAGGGGCCTGATTACGTGGAAGATCCGGGGGCTGGGATTCGACATGTTACTTTCCGGGCAGGTACCGGCGGCGGTTGCCCGCGCGCTCCATGA
>DASRRN010000020.1:0-3267 GCA_035695685.1 Acidobacteriaceae bacterium
AAAACTCGTTTCCCTGAAGGCTACGAGCTTGGCTCCGCGTGGGAATCCCTTTTCCAGCTCAGGCGCTACTACATTTCAGACCAAACAGATGGAATCTACGGACAGGAGATAAGAGGACAGGAGATAAGGGGACATGTTGCATATCCCCGTTCAGCTCCGCTGGTCACAACAAGTCTGTTGGCGCGCCAACTCCGCGCAAAATAAAGCTGGCCACCGTTCGAGCCACATCCCCTGCAGGCGGGCGCTCCGCCGCCGTAATTTCAAGCCAGTGATAGGCGCTCTCGTATACAGCACCAAGCCAACATCGCGCGGCAATTGCCGGATTCACCAATCCCAGCCCATTGGCGACGAGTGCCCTTTCTACCGATCGGGCATGGCTCTCGACAACCCTGCGGCGCGCTGCTTCAAGGGCCGGGCCAAGCCCCGACGATTCCACAATGAGAATGCGCGCCTCATTGGGGTGTTCAGCCAGGAACAAGAAAAGCTGAATCACTGCTGCCTTCATCTGTGGCAAACCCGCCGGAGCTTTAGCAATGGCTTCGTTCAGCGAAGCAGAAATTTGTTCTCCGATTGCCTCAATGACTGCAGCGAAGATATTTTCCTTGTTGCGGAAATACATATAGAAGCTCCCGATTGAGCTTCCCGATTTGGCAACAATCATCGGAACCGTAGCCTGTTGATAGCCTCGCTTTCCAAATATTCCGACAGCCACTTTCAGCAGCTTCTGACGTCGCTCCAATTTGCGCTTTGCCATTTTGGGCGTGGTCCGGTAAGGCATTAGGCACGATTCTCCTTGGGGCGGTCCTCTGCACAGACCGCAGCCAGCAGGTTGAGGGAAGCTGCAGCCAACGGCGCCGAGGAATAAAAACCAGGCATCGGACGAGCAAATCGGATGGATGCAAAGGTGCGTCCGCGAATCGTGCCTGCAATATGCAGCAACGCATTCGTGAACATGATTCCCGATATGACGCGGATCCAGGTATTTGTCCAGCGTGCTCCCCGATACACCTGTGGAGAGATTGCCAGCATTGAGCCGATTCCTATGCCGAGACGGCCAAGCCACTCCCGACGGGTAAAGACCGGGATCCGCAACCATGGAATCCTGGTGCGCATCTCCACCGCCGTTTGGTTATAGATCGGTAAGAAACCGGTGGCGGCTTCTTCGCAAGCATGAAGAACGAAAGCGAAATCGAAAAGCAGCCACGCGCGCAATGTCCGCGGATGAAGTGCCATTCTGCGCCTCTACGAGAGAGCAGAAATCGATAGCTCCCTTTGCAAACAATAGAATGACGTGTCATTCTATTGTTTGTCAAGCAGAGTATTTGGCCGGGAGCTGTTGGGCACCGTGTTCAGTGAAGCCGCGTCGCTGACCTAAGTCCTTTTCGGGTGACTGCCACAGCAGTAGTGATTTCCGCCCAACCATTTCGTCGGCCCGTCAGGATACCCACCTGCTTAATGACACAGCGTGGGAATCGCCGGGAGGCGATCTCTTTTGAGGACGGCGACCAGGATATTTATCGAGAACGCGTGATCATGCAGAAGCGAGTCGGACGGCGCTGGGAACCAACTGCTGGCATAGTTGCGTAGCTATCGAGGGCAAGCCGGCGCCAGGAAACCTCAGTTCTCTCCCTGCGCCGGTTGATTCAAACTTGGACCCAGGTCAAGCGCAGAAAACCCTTGACAGGATTGAAATGTGCGGAGTACTAACGAAACTATAGAAAGTATGCTCGTCCCGCGCATCGGTTTTGGTGCGATTGAGCGACATGCTAAGTCCTACCTCGCCGGACGCCGCTGCAGTTAACTCATGCAAACGTGGAGAGACAAATGCTAAAGCTTCTTATGCTTTTCGCAGTATCACTGCCCCTTCTCGGGCAACAGACCACTGGCGCGCCAGGCTCACCCGATGACGCGGCCAAAGCCGCACGGCGCGCGGCACACGAGGTAAGGGTTGCGGCGAACCAGGCGGCACATCCGACTCTCACCCTGGGCTCTCCGGCCCCGGATTTCGCTCTTCCCGGTGTCGATGGAAAGATCCACAAGCTGAGCGACTACGCAGCCAGTCCTGTTCTGGCGGTGGTGTTTATGTGCAACCATTGCCCCATCGCGCAAATGTACGAACAGCGTGTCCAGCAAATGGCCGACGACTATCGCAACAAAGGAGTAGCAGTGGTCGCGATCCAGGGGAACGCCCCCAAGTCGATGGCTATCGCTGAACTGGACTCGTCAGACATCAGCGATACCTTGGACGAGATGAAGATCCGGGTGCAGTATAAGCATCTCACCTACCCGTATCTTTACGATGGAGACACGCAGGAGGTGACGCGAGCCTTCGGACCACAGACTACTCCGCATATCTTCATTTTTGATAAACAGCGTCACCTTCGCTATGAGGGACACATCGATAATAGCTATCGCATCGAAAAGGTGAAAACACGCGATGCGCGCAATGCGATCGATGCCTTGCTGGCAAACAAAGAAGTCCCGGTCGCACACACTGGAACCTTTGGATGTTCAACCAAGTGGAAGGAGGATACCTACTACCTCGAGGAAGAGAGCCGCAAGATCGAAGCGACGCCCGTCACGCTGGAGATGGCGACTGCTGAAGATTTGAAAAAGCTACGAGCTAACGCCACCGATCACGTGGTCGTGGTGGACTTTTGGGCAACATGGTGCGGATCGTGTATCGTCGAGTTTCCCGACATACAGCGCACCCTTCATATGTACATAAACCGAGACTTCTCGCTGGTGACCGTATCGACGAATTTGCCGGACGAAAAGCCCAGCGTTATGCAGCGCCTGAATAAGATGCATGCCACCAGCCGTAACCTGCTCTTTGCCTCTGACGATACCGCTGCCTTACAGGCAGCGTTTAATCCCAAGTGGCAGTCCGCCGTGCCATATACGATAGCCATTGCCCCCGGGGGCAAAGTGCTCTATGAGACGCAGGGTCCTGTCGACATCCTGAAGCTCCGTCGCGCGGTTCTGGCCTATATGCCATCCGATTACATCGGATTCAATAAGTACTGGACCACTGGAGACTAATTCAGGAAAGTGCCCCGGCAAATTCCTACCAGTCATGCCTGCTTGAACCTTGGGGTTATAACAGGGGATTAAATGGGCCTCTATTAGTGTAGTGCGTCACTGATTTAATCGATTATGTTTCAGCCGTACGAGCGAGAGAGCTCGGCTAAGGCCGCTGGGATTGCCGGCGCTAAAGCGCATGAATCGGAGCGAAGACTTTCCGGAGCGCTGAAGCGCTCCTTCCCC